>JAIYCE010000020.1 GCA_027488155.1 Hyphomicrobiales bacterium
ACGATGTCGACTTCGGTTTCGAGGCTCTTGGCTTCTTCAACCGTGCTCACGCCTTCATTGCCGACCTTCTGCATGGCCTTGGCAATTTCTTCGCCGATGAAGCGATCGCCATTGGCCGAGATCGTGCCAACCTGCGCGACTTCTTCCGTCGACTTCACCTTCTTGGCGCGTGCCTTGATGTCGTCAATGGCGACGGCGACGGCCTGATCGATGCCGCGCTTCAGATCCATTGGGTTCATGCCGGCGGCAACCGCCTTAGCACCTTCACGCACGATCGCCTGAGCGAGCACAGTCGCTGTCGTCGTGCCATCGCCCGCGATGTCGTTCGTCTTCGAAGCGACTTCGCGCACCATCTGGGCGCCCATATTCTCGAACTTGTCTTCAAGTTCGATTTCCTTAGCAACCGTCACACCGTCCTTGGTGATGCGCGGCGCGCCGAAGGACTTTTCGATTACGACGTTACGACCCTTCGGGCCGAGCGTGACCTTCACCGCATTGGCGAGGATGTCGACGCCGCGCAACATCTTGTCGCGGGCATCAGACGAAAAACGAACGTCTTTCGCAGCCATGTGAATTCTCCTGAATGATTGAAAAGGGGTTCAGCGTTGGCTTAGCCGACGATGCCCATGATGTCGGATTCCTTCATGATGAGGAGATCCTGACCGTCGATCTTGACTTCTGTACCCGACCACTTGCCGAAGAGGACGCGGTCGCCCTTCTTGACGTCGAGCGGGACGAGCTTGCCAGCTTCATCGCGTGCGCCGGAACCCACGGCGATGATCTCGCCTTCCTGCGGTTTTTCCTTTGCCGAGTCCGGAATGATGATGCCGCCCTTCGTCTTTTCCTCGGACTCGAGCCGGCGAACGACGACGCGGTCGTGCAGCGGACGAAATTTCATGGTCACTGTCCTTATCCTTGTGCCGCGCCCCATAAGGCACGCGGGCTGATTTCGTGACCTGCTAGCACTCGCTATGTATGAGTGCCAACAGGTGTGTATGGGACATAAGAACGAGGCCAAACCCTGTCAAGGCGAGGGTCTGGCAAAAAAAGACTCTTCTGAGAAAGGGTTAGCGAGCGCCGGCCCCGATAGGGCGACAAAACCGGAACTCGACGGTTTTGGCGACGTCATGCAGCTGCCGCACCCCGGCTTCCTGCTGAAAGCCATGTTTCCGATAGAAGGCATGGCCTGAGGCAAAGCGCGTATCGGACCAGAGGGTAAGGGCTTGGCCGCCCCGCTCGGCTGCGAAGGCCTCCGCCCTTGAGAGGAAGTCGGCAGCGATCCCGTTACCGCGGCAATCTAACGCAAGGTAAACTTTGGCAAGCGCGAAGATACCCTTATCCCATGTCTCATAAAGAGCGAACGAGCCTACGATCCGGTCCCCAGCCTCAGCCACCCAGAGGGCACCATTGCGCACTGCGTAATGGGAAGCGGGCGCGGCCAATTCGGGAAATTCTGCGGGCAGGAAAGGACAGTCTTCATATTCGGCGAAAACTTTGGCGATGAGCGCGGCAATCGCGGGTCCATCGGTATCGTGGGCCAAGCGGATCGTTGTCATTTCGCCGGTGCCACGGGAATTTCCGCAATCCGATCCTCGAGCGACTTCTCGGCGAAGGGCAGCGAAAGCCCGAGCCGGATCAAGGCGTCCCAGATGCCTTCCGCGCTATCGGCAAAAGCAAAGAGATCAAGATCGGCTTTGGCAATAACACCTGTATCGACAAGCTTCTGCCAACCGATCGCACCTTGCCAGAAATCCGGATCGTACAGCACGATTGGTAAGCGATGTGGAATTTTCTGCGTTTGGCGTAGCGTCAATATTTCAAACAATTCGTCGAACGTACCGAACCCGCCGGGAAACACCACAAGTGCATTGGCCCGCATCGCTAAATGCATTTTACGCATCGCGAAATAATGAAATTGGAACGTCAGGTCTGGCGTAGTGTAAGGGTTTGGCTCCTGCTCATGAGGCAGGGTGATATTGAAACCGATGGTCGGCGCACCGGCATCGAGTGCACCGCGATTGGCGGCCTCCATCACGCCCGGCCCGCCGCCTGTTGCAATCACATTGTCACGCACGCCACCATTATGATGCAGAGCGCCGCCACGCAGTGAAGCAATGCGACCAAATTCGCGCGCTATACGATACCAGCGTGCACCATTTTCACCGACCGGGCCGGAACCATCTTCGCGCGCTCGCGCCGTGCCGAACACGACGATGGTCGAACGCACGCCCCAATTGCGGAGATGTTCTTCTGCCTTCGCATATTCGAGCAGAAAACGAACCCCGCGCATGGAATCGCCGAGGAGAAATTCCTCGTCGAGCGCGGGGAGACGATAGGCTGGTGACGCTTTCTGCGCCTTACTGTCTGAACGGCTCATGGTCCCAAACTAAACCGTTTGGGTGCCGAAGAAAATCACGCCCAATCGTCGCCGCCTGAATCATCCCCGCCGACGTCGAACCCAGCATCGGCTTCATCCTGATAGGAGGCTTGCTTAAAAGCGCGGTCTTCAGGCCCGAAAACATCGGGGATCATGCCGCCCTCTGTCGCGGCCGGGGCCGCCGAGCCATTCACATCGCCCGCCAGCGCCTGCGGTGTGCCCGTCTGCCCAGCGCCGGAGAACATGGATTGCAGCCCATGGGCGAGGAGTGCGCCACCAGCCACACCGGCTGCCGTCGCCATAGCCGTCTGGAGGAAGCTGCCGCGCTGCCCTTGCTGGCCGAAGAGAGGATTGCCGCCTGTCTGACCCGCAGGCTGCGGTGCACCGGGCGAAGGGCCCCACGGGCTGGCGCGCTGTGCCTCGCCTGGCTCCATTGCCCTGTTGTTGACTGACGGCACCGAGCCTGTCCCCAACACCGAACGCCCTATCCCGGCGAGGAAGGAACCCGAACCAGCCTCTTTAGTCTTTAATTCGGCTTCCAGCGCCTCGATCCGGGCAGCCGCCTGTTTCAAGGCTTCTTCCTGCACAATAACAGTCTGTGCCATAAGGTAAGGCGCATAGGGCTGCTCGCGCATTGCCTGCGCGATGAAATCTTCCGCTTCGCGGTCGCGCGGCACCCGACCTGCGGCATGCATACGATCGAACAATTGGCTGAGAAGCTGGCGTTCTTCCGGTGTCATGACGAAATCCTCCGCGCCGCCCGCATGGCGGCATCTGACCATGTGGGGAGGCGGCAAGGCGTTTCCAAGCCGCATCCTCAGAACGATACTTGAAGCCAAGCTTAGGGCAGGACTATGACAGAGCCATGAGCCTCGAACGCCGGTCTTTCTCATGAGTATCGCACTACGCGCGTCCCAGGCGCTGGGCCTCTGGCATGACGTGATGCTCGATCTCGTCCGCGACGGTGCGGCCGATCTGTCTGCGCGGCAGACCGTGATCCTGCTAACCGTCTATCTGGAGCAGCCGCCCCACACTGTACGTGGACTTGCAAAAAAACTTGGCGTCACCAAACCTGCCATCACGCGCGCGCTCGACACGATGGGCAAGCGCCAGCTTCTCACCCGGCGGCGCGACGAGAACGATCGCCGCAATGTGGTCATCCAGCGTACCGTTGAAGGTGCGCTCTATGTCGAACGGCTCGGCGATTCTGTGATCGCCCGCGCCAAAAATCTGCCCGCTTGAAAGAATTGAGTTGAGCATGAGCGATCCGCGCCGCCCCGCCCGCCCCGATCTCGCCGCCGCCCACCTCAAAGGACAGGTGGAGGCTGCGCGTTTTGTCGAGGGTGTGCCGATGCGCATCCGTGCCCCTGTTGCGCCCTTGCGCCGTGAACCACGCTCCGACGCACCACTCGATACGGAGGCTTTGTTCGGCGAAGCGGTCACCGTTTACGAAAATGACGCCGAGGGTTGGTCATGGGTTCAGCTCAAGGATGATTCTTATGTCGGCTATATGCCGACAGAAGCGCTCGGCCCCGATAGCGACGCACCCACCCATCGCATCGATGCACTGCGGACTTTCGTTTACCCCGGTCCCTCGATCAAGGAACCGCCGCTCGCCGCACTTTCGTTCGGCAGCACGATATCCGTTCTGGCGGAAGATGGAAAATTCTTCAAAACCGAAGCGGGCTTTATTTTCGCCATGCACGCCAAACCACTCGACGCGGTTGAAGAGGATTACGCCGAGACCGCGAAGCGTTTCGACGGAATTCCCTATTTGTGGGGCGGCAAATCCTCGCTTGGGATCGATTGTTCCGGTCTCGTGCAAACTGTGCTTAAGGCGGCAGGCCTTGCTTGCCCGCGCGATACGTTGATGCAAGTGAATGAATTAGGATTGCCAATCGCTTTTGATGACCGATTGATTGGACTCAAGCGCGGAGATTTTGTTTTCTGGAAAGGGCATGTCGGCATTATGCTCGATGCTGAGACACTCGTTCACGCCAATGGCCACTTCATGGAAGTGGTGAGTGAGCCATTGCGCATGGCGCGGGACCGCACGATTGCAAAAAGTTCTGGTCCGATCATTGCGATCAGGCGGCTATAGAGATTAAAAAATCACCTCATCATTGCAGGCCTGCGAAGCCTGACGCGGTAATCCATCTTTCCGCAGCGCTTCTCATCGATAGAGAGCGCTTCGCTGCCCTGCGCCCCGCCAGAATAAACGAGATCTAATACGCTCGTGTACGATCCACGCGATAATCCGGCTCTTGCCCCGCTTCCAGTTTGGCTATTTGCCGTGCGACGAGTGCGCCAATAGCATCTGGGTCTGACATCGCTGCATTGTGCGGCGTTACCGTCACCAGCGGATGCGTCCACAATAGCGAATCGCGCGGTAGTGGCTCCGTCTCGAACACGTCGAGGACGGCATGGCCGAGGACACCGTCATTCAGCATTTTCAGAATACCGGCTTCCTTCTGCAAGCCGCCACGTCCCGCATTGATCAGCGCGGGTTTGTCGAGCCTTCCATCCTGCGCGAGTCCACGTATCAGACGCTCATCGATGATCCCGCGTGTTTGCGGCGTTAGTGGTAGGAGGACGACGAGAATATCCGTACGGGCTAAAAACTCCGACAAACCGGTCTCGCCGGAATAGGTCGTAACGCCATCGATCTGTTTTGGTGTACGGCTCCAGCCTGCCACCTGAAAACCCATCATCTTCAATTTATGGGCAGCATCCTGCCCCAATTCTCCCATGCCCATAATACCGACGCGTATATCGGCAGCGGCGGGTTGAAAACGGTCGTCATCCCAGAGGATTTCCTTTTGCTGCGCCTCATAGCGGCGCGTCTGCCGCAGCAGCATCAGGCAATGCATCACAACATATTCGCTCATCCGGTTGGTGAGGTCTGCATCGACCACGCGATAGATCGGCACGTCCGGCAAGCGATCGTCGTTGAACAGAAAATCGACACCGGCTCCGAGAGAGAAGATGGCCGAAAGATTGGGCAGGTTAACAAGTGATCCGGCGGGATGCTTCCACGACACGGCATAACGCACCGCGCTGCGGTCGAATGATTCACCGAGCGCCACGATCTTGCGACCTGGCATTTTCTTCTGCAAACGGTCGACCCATTGTTCGACATTCCAACCTGACAAGGCAACCAGCAGCATTTTCTATCCTGTGAGTTTTTCGACCAGAAGAAGCATAGGCGCAGGCGCGTCCTGCGCAAGAGAATAGGCTTTACGGACAAGCGCTTCCGCGCGCGCCGCGCTGTCTTCGTTAGACGCGTGGATGAGTGCAAGCCCGTCGCCTTTTTCAAGACGTGCGCCGCACCGTGCAAGCTCGCTCACGCCAACCGCGAAATGGATGCTGTCAGCGGCGCGCCGTCTTCCTCCACCAAGTTCGAGGACGGCCAATCCGATCATACGCGTGTTAATGGATGCAACAAAACCGGCTTCATGCGTTTTGACAAGCCGTCGTAGCGGTGCTTGCGGCAGAATACCGTCGGGGCCATCGACAAGTTCCGCAGGTCCACCAAGCGCTGTCACCATGCGCGCAAAAATTTCCGCTGCCCGGCCGGAGCGCCATGCGCCATCCAGTTGCTGCATGGCATCCGCCTCGTCGCGCGCAAGGCCGCCAAGCACCAACATATCAGCGCAGAGCGCGAAGGTAACGTCGTGCAGACGTTCATCGACCGCTTCGCCCTTGAGATGCAAGATGGCATGGCGCACCTCAAGCGCATTGCCGGCGCAATTCGCCAGTGGCTCATTCATATCGGTGATGCGCGCGACCGTTTTCAGTCCAGCGTCATTCGCGACGCCAGCAATGCTCTGCGCTAAAGCGCGCGAATCGGCAAGCGATGTCATGAATGCCCCCGAGCCTGTCTTCACATCCATGACGAGGCCATCAAGCCCAGCTGCGATTTTCTTCGACAGGATGGAAGCGGTGATCAGCGGAATTGACTCGACGGTCGCCGTCACATCGCGAATGGCATAGAGGATACGGTCGGCTGGTGCGAGATCGGCGGTTTGCCCGATGATGGCACAACCGACATCGCGAACCACTTGCCGAAACAATGCACGATCCGGCGTCGAAACATAGCCGGGAATCGAATCGAGCTTGTCGAGCGTTCCGCCCGTATGCCCAAGCCCGCGACCGGAAATCATCGGCACATAACCGCCGCATGCGGCAACAAGCGGTGCAAGCAACAGGCTTACCGTATCACCGATCCCGCCGGTTGAATGTTTGTCGAGCGTAGGCCCCGGCAAATCCCATTGCATGCGCGCGCCACTTTGTGTCATTGCGCGCGTAAGCGCGACACATTCACCGCGCTCCATGCCACGGAAAAAGACCGCCATGGCAAAGGCGGCGGCCTGTCCTTCGGTGACTTGCCCATCAACCAGACCGGCGATGAATTGTGCGATCTCGACGTCGTGAAGGCGATGCCCGTCGCGCTTGCGGCGGATGATTTCCTGCGGGATCATCGAGATGTCCCTGTGGACGCTGCGCTGGCAAGTACGTCGAACAAGGCGCTGGCACCAATCCGGAAGCGGCCCTTGCTGGCTGGGACGCCGCAAATTGTCTCGAACAGATCGTGATATAATTGCGCCTGCGCGATCGTGCGAATGCCGCCAGAGGCCTTGAAGCCGGCGTGATTACCATGGTCGCGGATTGTCTCGAGCAGCAGGCGCGCACCCTCTTCGGTCGCTCCTGTGGTAGTTTTCCCGGTCGATGTCTTGAGAAAATCGGCACCCGCTTCTAACGCGCAGATCGCTGCACGACGGAGGCTTTCTGAACTGGGCCATGCGCTTGTTTCGAGGATCACTTTGAGAAGCCGACCTTCGCAGCGCTCCTTGGCTGCCGCGACCATATCAGCGGCAAGGTCGACGTCGCCAGCGATAAAGGCGCGATAGGGAAAAACGAGATCGATTTCATCGGCACCATCGCCCAGCGCTTCGTCGATATCCTCGAGCACGCGTTCGATGTCGTCGCCACCTTGCGGAAAATTAATCACGGTGGCGACAGGAATGGCCTCGCCGATCTGGCGCTGTGCCTGCCCCACAAATTGCGGCCAGAGGCAGAGAGCTGCGGGTGGCCCTATCGGGCCGACCGCCTTTGCACACAAGGCGGCAACCGCTTCCTCGGTGCAGGGTTCCGACAAATCGGTTAGGTCGATGAAGTCGATCAAATGGCGAGCGATGTTTCTATCTGTCATGCTAAGGACTCAGAGAGGGGTTCGCGCAGCGTTTCGGAGAGCAACGCAATCAGATGGGCGCTGCCTTGGGCCGCGACGCGGCGGGTTTCGTCATGCGTCGGTGCGCCATCGAAAAGCCCGGCACCGTAATTGGTCACGAGCGACAAAGCAGCGCAGCGCAATCCATAGCGGCGCGCGAGAATGATTTCAGGTACAGTCGACATGCCGACAAGATCCGCTCCGAGCAGGTGCGCCATACGCACTTCCGCCGGCGTTTCGAAACTGGGACCTGAGAACCACATATAGACGCCATCCGGCAAAGCGAGATCAAGGCGTGCGGCCGCTGCGCGAAAACGTGCGCCGAGAGCAGGATCATACGCATTCACCATCGGTACGAAGCGGGCATCGCCCGTCTCGCCGATAAGAGGGTTGCGCCCGGAGAAATTGATATGGTCGGTGACGAGCGTGATTGTCCCTGGCGCGAGATCGGGTCGTAAGCCGCCTGCGGCATTGGTTAGGATCAGTGCGCCCGTGCCGAGCGCCGCCAGCGTTGCAATCGGCGTGCGCATGATGGCCGCATCGCCATGCTCGTAAAAATGCGCGCGGCCTTGGAGTGCAATGACGCGGGCTTTGCCCAAGCGGCCGGCCACGAGACGGCCCGCATGGCCCGAGACGCCGCTCGACGGAAAGCCGGGGATCGCTTCATAGGGGATACTGATGGCCCCTTCGAGCGCCTCGGCAAAACCGCCAAGCCCCGTTCCGAGAATGACAGCCCAATCGGGCCGTCCCACACCGGCGGCTCGCAACAGATCGCGCGCGGCGACATCCATCGTCACGACCCTTCGAGCCCCGACAGGCCGGGCAATTGCTCCGGCCCGAAGGCATGCGGCAACAGCGTATCGAGCGTCGTCTCGATCCGCTCGGCACCCAGCGTTCCACCCGCGATGACTTTCGTATCGCCATTGGCGAATTCGCGGATACGTTGACGGCATGCCCCACAGGGGAAACAGGGTTCGGGCGCGGACCCTGCAATGGCGATGGCGGCGATTTCGTTTTCGCCTGCTGCCACCATGGCGGCAATCGCTGCCTGCTCGGCACAGGTGCCGGAGGGATAGGCAGCGTTCTCAATATTGCAGCCGAGATAGGTGTGGCCGTTTCGACTTAGGATTGCGGCACCCACTTGGAAACCGGAATAGGGAGCATAAGCGCTTTCGCGTACAGCGCGCGCCGCTGCAAACAGAGACTCGATCGGCATCTCAACGCTCCTTCACATAAGGCTGCCCCGCTGCCCGTGGCGGCACGGCGCGGCCCATGAATCCTGCCAGCAACACGATTGTAAACAGATAGGGAAGCGCCTGTATCGCCTGAACCGGAATAGCGCCGATGCCGGGCAGCGAGACGCCCTGTAAGCGGATTGCAACCGCATCCAGCAAGCCGAACAGCAAACATGTCCAGAAGGCGGGCCATGCCCGCCATTTCGCGAAGATCAGCGCGGCTAGCGCGACAAACCCTTGGCCTGCCGTCATCATCGGCAGGAAGCCAGCGGCCTGCCCGAGCGACAATGTCGCCCCGGCGAACCCGCAGAGGATTCCGGCGAGGATCACAGCACCATAACGCAACCGTGTGAGAGACGCCCCGGCATTGTCGACGGCTGCAGGATTTTCGCCCGCCGCCCGTACCCTGAGGCCAAAGCGCGTCCGTGCCAAAGCGAGTGCTGTCAGAAGGACGGCAGAGATCGCGAGGATCGTCATCGCACTTTGTCCGAGTGCGAGTTCAGGCAATCGGGCAGCACCATCGAGCGGCGGCGAGCGGCCGCCCTGCTTGAAGATCACATTGCCAAGGAGTGCGGTTAGCCCTGCCGCCAGCATGTTGAGTGCGACGCCCGAAATGATTTGATTGCCGCGTTGGCTGATGCTGGCAAATCCATGCAGCAGACCAAGCAAGGTCGATGCGAACACCGCTGCCAGCACGCCGATCCATGCTTGGCCGGTCAAGAACGCCGCAACAGCCGCCGCAAAGGCGGCGATCAGCATCTTGCCTTCGAGCCCGATGTCGACGATGCCGGATTTCTCCGACCATAATCCGGCAAGACATGCGAAGATAAGCGGTACCGACAGGCGCAATCCGGATTCGATAATTTGCAGGAGAGCGAGCGCGTCCATCAGCGAACCACCCTGCGCGTGAACAGCCGCGCCAATGGTGTGCGGTAGAGCTGGTCGAGTGCGCCCACGCAGAAGATCACCAGCCCCGACAAGGTCACGATGAGATCGCGCGTGATGGCCGGGCGCTCGAAGGCGAGCTCCGCTCCGCCCTGATAAAGCGCGCCGAACAAAAGTGCAGACAGGATGACCCCGACCGGATGATTGCGCCCCATCAACGCCACCGCAATGCCCACGAAGCCATAGCCGGACGAGAACTCGATGAGGACGCGATGCTGCACGCCCATCACTTCGTTCACCGCCATGCCGGCGGCGAGTGCGCCCGACAACGCCATTGCGAGCACGGTCATGCGGCGCGTATCGATTCCGGCATAGCGTGCGGACTCATTGCCCGCGCCGGTAAGGCGCAGATGAAAACCGAATTTCGACCGCTCAATCGCAATCCAAACAACGAACGCGGCTAAGAGCGCAAGGATGAACGAAAAATTGAGCGGCGTCGCTGGAATCGTGATGCCGAGCGCGGCGAAGAGCGCCTGAAAAGTCCAAAGCTGCGAGCCATCTGCAATCAGCCTTGTCTCCGGCTGCATGGAACCTTCTTTGCCCATTACATTGACGAGCAGATAGACGCTGACAATGGCAGCAAGAAAATTGAACATGATTGTGGTGATGACTACATGGCTGCCGCGCCACGCCTGTAACCAGCCCGGAATCGCGCCCCAAAGCGCGCCAAACAGCATTGCGCCCGCAATGCCGATCGGCACAAGCAATAGACCTTGCGTGAAACGCTCCGCCGCAAAAATCATGAGTGCGGCACCAATGCCGGCCATGGTCGCCTGCCCTTCAGCGCCGATGTTGAACATGCCCGCGCGATAGGCGAGCGCGACAGCCAAGCCGGTGAATATAAAATTCGTTGCGTAATAGAGCGTGAAGCCGATGCCTTCGCCGCTTCCGAGCGCGCCGCGCAGCATGATTGCTAAAGCTTCTGCTGGATTCTCGCCGATGGCGAGCAGGAGAAGCGCCGCCGCCAATGCTGCCGTTGCTAAGGCCGATGCAGGCATTAAGACGCGGTCGACCCAGACGGGAAGCGGAAGGGGCGCGCTCATGCGATGCCCGCCATCAGTAAGCCAAGATCGCGCTCATCCGTCTCCCCGGCGCGGCGCTCGCCTGCGATGCGCCCTTGATGCATCACAAGGATACGATCGCTGAGGCGCAGAATTTCATCGAGCTCGACGGAGATCAGCAGGATTGCTACGCCTTGCGCGCGTAGGTCGAGCAGGCGGTGGTGGATGAAGGCAATCGCACCGATATCGACGCCGCGTGTCGGTTGACCCACGAGCAAGAGTTGCGGCTTCTGTTCGATTTCGCGTCCAAGAATCAGTTTCTGCTGATTGCCGCCCGAAAGTGCGCCCGCGCGCAACAGAGGGTTGTTCGGCCGCACGTCATAGGCCTGCATCATCCACGCCGCGTCGTCGATGGCAGCGGGACGATCGATGAGCGCGCTTTCCTCTGCATCCGCACCGATCAGGCAGTTCTCCCAGATTGGAAATTGCGATACAAGACCATAGCGCAACCGGTCTTCTGGAATGTGACGAATACCAAGCGCATGCAAATCATCGGGCGACGCATCTGCAATGTCGTGATGAGTGAAGCGAACAATGCCTCTTTCGTGCGGCCGCAGGCCTGCGAGCGTCTCGAGTAATTCCGTCTGGCCATTGCCTGCGACGCCCGCAATACCGAGGATTTCGCCGCGGCGTAACGTGAACGAAACATCCATCACCGCAATGCGGCCCCGAGCGTCACGCGCACTGAGATTTTGAACCGTCAGAAGGGGCGTGTCGATTGGAGCGTCGTCGGCGCGCTGCGGCATCTGCACGCGTCGCCCGATCATCGCGGCAGCCAATGCGGCTTCATGCGTCTGCGCAATGGGATAGGTGCCGACAAGCGCACCCTGACGCAAGACCGAGACGCGATCGGCAATCGCCATCACTTCGCGCAGTTTATGCGTGATGAGGATGATGGTCTTGCCGCGGGCCTTCAGGTCACGCAAAAGCGCAAAGAGTCGATCGGCCTCACCCGGCGTCAAGACGGCGGTGGGTTCGTCCAGCACGAGAATGTCAGCATCGCGCACGAGTGATTTCAGAAGTTCGACACGCTGCTGCAATCCGACTGGAAGCTCGCCGACTATGGCGTCAGGATCGATGGCGAGATCGTAATCGCGTGCTAATACATCGAGCCGAGCCAGTAGGGCCTTGCGCCCGCCGCCGAGCGCAAAGCCGCCCTCATGCCCGAGCAGAAGATTATCGGCAACGCTCATCGGTTCAACGAGCATAAAATGCTGATGCACCATACCGATGCCATACGCGATCGCATCCGATGGCGAGGCGATCCGGCTCTCCTGCCCATCGATCAGGATGCGACCGGAATCGGCCCGGTAGAAGCCGAACAGGATCGACATGAGCGTCGATTTGCCCGCGCCATTCTCACCGACAAGCGCATGGATTTCGCCGCGCGCAATGGCAAGTTGAATGGCGCGGTTCGCATGCACGGCACCGAACCGCTTATCGATCCGATCAAAGATGATGGCGGGCGGCAACGCGCCGCCCAGCTCAGAACGGACGGACAAGGACGCGTCTCAGAGCGGGCACTTGCCGTCGGACATGTAATCGTGAACCTTGACGGTGCCGCTTACAATGGCAGCGGCAGCCTTGTCGGCGGCGGCCTTCATGGCGGGTGTGATCAGGGCCTTGTTGTGCTCATCAAGCGCCCAGTCGACCCCTTTCTCGTTCAAGCCAAGCACGAGAACGCCCGGTTTCCACTTGCCATCCTTCGCATCGGAGAAGGAAGTCAGGGTCGCGACATCCACGCGCTTCAGCATGGATGTGAGCACTTTTCCGGGATGCATGCCGTTCTGGTTGGAATCGACGCCGATGCCGAGCTTGCCTGCATCCGCAGTCGCCCGGAGCACGCCGATGCCGGTACCACCGGCGGCGTGATAGACGACGTCGGCCCCGCGATCGATTTGCGATTTGGCCAGCTCGGCACCTTTCACCGGGTCGTTCCACGCCGCGCCCGTCGTACCTGTCATGTTTTGAAACACGTCGGCTGCGGGGTTGGCCGCTTTCACACCCTGCACATAACTGCAGGCGAAGCGACGGATCAGCGGAATGTCCATCCCGCCGACGAAACCGACCTTGCCGGTCTTGGACGCCATCGCAGCAAGAAGGCCGACAAGGTATGAACCTTCCTGCTCCTTGAAGACAACCGATTGGACATTGGGCGCATTCACCACCATGTCGATCAGCGTGAATTTCGTGTTCGGGAATTCCTTGGCCACTTTCTCAAGGGCGGTAGCTTGACTGAAGCCGACCGCTACGATCGGGGAGAAGCCGTCGCGGGCAAAGCGGCGTAAGGCCTGTTCACGCTGCGCATCGTTCTGGATTTCGAAATCGCGATAGTCGATCCCGGTAACCTTTTTGAACTGCTCGGCCCCCTGATAGACACCCTCATTGAACGATTTATCAAATTTCCCGCCTAGATCGTACACGATCGCCGGCTTGATGGTCTGTGCCGGCGCTAAACCCACTGATGCCAAACTGGCCACGGCTGAAAACGCAAGTCTAAGAACCAGAGCGCGCATATTCCCCTCCGTCAGTGTAAGCGAACGCAACCATGGCATGGCCGTGGCTTGGCGTGAAGTCCGTGCAGCGTTTGTGACAGTCCTAGTGAATTCTCTTGGCGGCGCGCTTTTCCTTTGGCACACTCCGATCATCGGGCGGGCCGGAAGGGATCGGGCCATGGCTTGCAGTCACAGCGTCAGGATGCGGTTGTGCGGCGCTCTTTGTGCGTTAGCTGCCCTTATCTTCGGCTGTATGTCGCCTGCCCTAGCCCGCGATGGTGAGATCGATGTCGACGTCGAGTTAATCCTGGCCGTCGATGTCTCCTACTCCATGGATCCAGAAGAGCAGAAGCTGCAGCGTGAAGGTTATATCGAAGCGCTGAATTCTCCTGAGATTCTCAATGCGATCAAGAAGGGCGTAAACGGCAAGATTGCTGTGGCTTATTTCGAATGGGCAGGCACCGCATCACGCGAGATCGTGGCCGATTGGCACATCATCGAGGATGCGGAGACGGCGGCGCGGTTCACGAACAAGCTGATCGAACGGCCCGTGCGCCGCTTTTCACGAACCTCCATCTCGGGTGCCATCGATTTTGCGGTTCCTATGTTCAGGAACAATAATTTCCATGGTCTCAAACAAGTAGTCGATATTTCCGGCGACGGCTCGAACAACCATGGCCGCCCGGTTGAACGGGCGCGCGACGATGCTTTGGCAGAAGGCATAGTCATCAACGGTCTACCTATCATGTTCAACCGCCCGACATCCGGATATCGCGATGTCGAGAATCTTGATCATTATTTTGCTGATTGTGTGATTGGGGGTCCCGGTTCCTTTGTTATCCCAATCCGTCAACGGAGCCAGTTTATTGACGCGATCCGCACCAAGATCCTGCTGGAAATCGCTTCGATTCCCGATGATCCGTTGCCGATTCACAAAGCACAGATGCAAGCGCCGCGGAGCGATTGTATGGCAGGGGAAAAAATGTGGCGCGAGCGCTGGGAGAATAACTAGCCTCAAGTGCCGCGCGGTTTCGCACGATGGGTCGCAACCGCCACCGCCGGATCGTCCGGCCAGACATGTTTGGGGTAGCGGCCTTTCATCTCGGCTTTCACAGATGCCCACGAGCCTTTCCAGAAGCCGGGAAGATCGCGTGTGATCTGGATTGGTCGATGCGCAGGCGAGAGCAGATGCAGAAGTAAAGGCACACGACCGCCCGCGAGCGAGGGATGATCCTTGAGTCCGAATAGTTCCTGCACACGGATAGCGAGAACGGGATCATCGCCTGCATCGTAATCGATGGGGTGGTGCTGGCCAGATGGTGCATCGAAATGCGTAGGCGCTTCGGCATCGAGCCTTTGCTGCAAATTCCAGTCGATTGTCGCCCGTAAAGCCTGATCGACGAGGCCTTCCTTAAGGTCGGCGAGTGCGAGCGCGCCATCCGCATATGGCCCAAGCCAATCGAGGATCGTCTCCATCAGATGGGTATCGGAGAGATCGGGCCATGCGTCGCCTTCGGCGCGGCGGAGAAAATTGACGCGGTCGCGCCATTGCGCGGTTGCTTTGGACAGGGGCAGGGCAGAAAATCCGAGCGTGGCAACGCCCTTCAATAGCGCCGCTTTAGTTTCGTCATTGGCAGTGGCCCGTTGCGTATTCTCAGACAGGACGATTGCACCTAGGCGCGTCGTGCGCCGCGCCCGCACCGCTTTTGCTTGCGGATCGAACGACACTTCGTCACGCGTGACAATGCGACTGTCATATGCGCCGAGGATCGTCTCCAGCAAAATTGGTGCTGCGGCGAGAATGCGTGCTGAAGTGCCGCCGCCGGTGATCTCGGCAATCGCGAGGAAAGGTTCCCGCGCCAAGGAATCATGCGATTCGATCATGGCGCCGCGCCCATTCGCCATCACGAAGGTGCCCTGCGCGCCGCGTGCTTTGGCAATGCGATCGGGAAAGCCGAGTGCAACGATAACACCGGCATGATCGGATGGCGTTTCATCAAGAGTGCCGCCGGCAATCTTCACCCAATGGCGTGCCATGCGGCGCAGATCGTCGGCACGGCTGCCGCGCTCGCGGCGAAATCGATCAAGCCGATACCGCAGATCGGTGCCGTCACGGCCAAGGCCACGTTCGGACAAGAGGGCTGCAATCTCTGCTGCCAACAACGCTTCGCCACGCGGCACAGCATCGATTACCATGCGCGCGAGGCGTACCGGCAACGGCAGAGCACGCAATGTCTTGCCGGTATTTGTGAGCCTGTTGTTATGATCGAGCGCACCGAGTTCATGCAACAAGGCGCGCGCTTCCTTGAGCGCAGGCGCAGGCGGCTTGTCGAGAAAGGCCAAGCGCGTCGGATCGCTCTCGCCCCATGCCGCGCAATCGAGTAACATTCCTGAGAGATCGGCGGATAGTATTTCCGGTCGCGCAAAAGGCTCGAACGCGCCTTCGGCTGCCTGTTCCCAGAGGCGGTAACAAAGTCCCGGCTCCGTGCGGCCTGCGCGACCGCGGCGCTGATCGGCCGCCGCGCGCGAGACGCGCACGGTCTCGAGCCGCGTCAATCCGAGATCGGGTTCGAACCGTGGAACGCGTGCGAGACCTGAATCAACGACGACGCGCACGCCTTCAATGGTCAGCGATGTTTCCGCAATCGAGGTTGCAAGCACGATCTTGCGTGAGCCTTGCGGTGCAGGTGCAATGGCTGCACGTTGGGCAGCGGGGTCCATCGCGCCATAAAGCGGCGCGACAATGATGTTCGGCGTTTTGATCTTCTCCTCAAGCTGGCGCGCGACACGCATGATCTCGCCCTGGCCCGGCAGAAAAGCGAGGATCGAACCTGTCTCTTCGCGCAGCGCACGCATGATTGCATCGATCATCTGCTCGTCGATGCGCCGTGTCGCATCGCGGCCAAGCCAAACCGTCTCGACCGGGAAAGACCGCCCCTCAGATTCGATCATGGGTGCATCGCCGAGAAGCGAGGCGACACGCGCACCATCGAGCGTTGCCGACATTGGCATGATGCAGAGATCTTCGCGTAACGCCGCCTGCGTATCGAGCGCTAGCGCCAGTCCGAGATCGGCATCGAGCGAGCGTTCATGAAATTCGTCGAACAGGATCGCTGCAATTCCTTCAAGCGTCGGATCGTCGAGGATCATCCGCGTGAAAATGCCCTCGGTGATGACTTCGATCCGCGTCTTTGCGCTGACGCGGGTGTCGAGCCGCGTGCGCAGGCCCACCGTCTCGCCGACCTTTTCGCCCAGCGTTGCGGCCATGCGCTCGGCCGAGGCGCGCGCTGCCAGCCGCCGCGGTTCCAGAACGAGGATACGGCCCCGCTTAAGCTTAGGGTGATCAAGCAGCGCCAAGGGCACCCGCGTCGTCTTGCCGGCCCCGGGCGGGGCCACCAGCACCGCCCGGTTATGCGCTGCGAGCGCAGCGGCAATGTCGCCCAGAACGGCATCGATCGGCAGGGGCGTGTCGAAAATCATGGCCGAGCAATGGCCTAAGCCGTTCCGCCCGGCAAGACCCGCTCATCGCGTCGGATCGGGCAAGCTCTTAAGCTTGCATAAAATCAAACGTTAACTTTGCTGTTTTGCAAAACATCTTTTCAAGCGCCCGGTCCATCCCTAGATTCTGTCCATGACCAAGCCTCCTCGTCCTAACATCATCTCTCTGGCCGAAGCCCGAGCCGCCCGCGAGGCGGAGCGCAAGGCTGCAGCGCAGAATGCGGATGATGAAGGCGGCAATGATGCGCTCGATGCGCTGGCGGCGGAGCTTGTGGCCTTGCTCGATACCGGCAGCCTTGGTGATCCTGATACGGCGGCCGCCATCCTCATCACAGCGGCGCTCGACACGCTGATCGATGCCTATGGCGAGGATGAAGGCGCTGAGACCGCCTATACGCTGCTGGACGAGTGCATCAACGAACGGGATTCGTAACTTCGCTCAGCGCGATACGGTGCGCTGATCAAGCGCGAAGAGCCCGCCCTCGCTCGGGCGCACGGGCGGGGCGGGAACGGCCGGCGGCGCTTCGCCGAACTCCATCGCCTCGATCTTGTCGCCCCGCTTCACCACCTTGTCAGCTGAGACAATGATGGCAGCGACATCCTCATTCGCCTGCCGGAAATGATTTTCAAGCTTGCCAACGCGGTCGCGCAGGCGGCTGACATCGTCGAGAATTTTCCGCACCTCATCCTGAATGAGATGGGCCGCTTCGCGCATTTGCGAATCTCGCACAATCGCCTGCATCACTTGGATGGCCATGGTCAAAAGCGAAGGTGAAACGACAAGGATTCGTGAGCGATGCGCTTTCTGCACAAGATCGTCGAAATGCTCCATGAGATCGGCATAGATCGATTCCGATGGGACGAAGAGGATTGCGATATCCTGCGTCTCGCCGGGAATGAGATATTTACCGGCAATATCTTTAACGTGGTTTTGCATATCGGTGCGCACGCGCGTCGATGCCGCCTTGCGCTCCTCATCGCTGCGCGCTTCGCGGAATGCGGCAAAACCTTCGAGCGGAAACTTGGCGTCGACAACCAGCGGGCGCGTATCGCCCGGGAGTTTGATCGTGCAATCGGGGCGTGATCGATTGCTCAGCGTTGCCTGAAATTCGTAAGCGCCGTTCGGTAGCCCATCCTTGACGATCGCCTCCATCCGGCCTTGGCCGAAAGCGCCGCGTGATTGTTTATTGGCGAGAATGTCCTTGAGTGTCAGCACTTCGCTCGTCAGCGTATTCAAATTCTTCTGCGCTTGATCGATCAGTGCCAGCCGCTCATTGAGCTTGGCCAGATTCTCGAGCGTGCTGGTCGCGTTCTCCTTGAGCCCATCGCCGAGCCGCGCATTGAGGCTGTCGATCCGCTCGGCCAGAAGCCTTGCGAGATGGGTTTGGCGGCTATCGAAGCTCTCGCCGATCTGGGAGACGCGGCCGCTCATCTGCGCCTGCGCTTGTAGGAGGAGCGCAACCTTATCGTCGAGTTCGCGCTGGCGTTCGGCCGCCGCTGCCGCCTCTTCGGCAAGCCCACGTCGTGCGCCTGATCCGCGCATCACCGCCACGATCAAAAGCATGCAGACCACGCCAAAAGCGAGCGCCAGCGTTTCGGCGGTGGAGAGTTGACCTTGCAGGAGCCGGTCGAAAAAGACAGAGACGATGTTCGTAGCCATGGGCGGTAGCATAGCCGATTCCCAAACCGGGAACAAATACCGAACGTGCCGCCAAATGGCTTTGACGCCGCAAGGCGGAATGACTATGTCGTGCCCATCATGGCTTTGCGACCGATCATCATCCTGCCTGACCCCGTTCTGCGGGAGAAATCGACCCCAATCGCGCGGGTGGACGACGATGTGCGTGCGCTCGTCGCCGATATGTTCGACACCATGTATGAGGCCCCCGGCATCGGGCTGGCCGCCGTGCAGGTCGGCATCACTAAGCGGATTGTTACCATCGATCTCGCCCGCGAGGGCGAAGACAAGCAGCCTATGCTTTTTGTTAATCCGGAGATCGTGTGGTCGTCGGACGAACTGTCTGTCTATGAGGAAGGCTGCCTCTCGATCCCGCAATATTATGAAGAGGTCGAACGTCCGGCGAAAATTCGCGTCCGCTATCAGGATGAGAAGGGCGAGGCGCGCGAGCTTGAAGCCGACGGCCTGCTTGCGACCTGCTTGCAGCACGAAATCGACCATCTCGAAGGAAAGCTCTTCATCGATTATCTATCGAAGTTGAAGCGTGACCGCGTGGTCAAAAAATTCCAGAAACAGGCCAAACGCGAGCACGATCTCTGATGGCGCTGCGCGTCGTCTTTATGGGAACGCCCGATTTTTCCGTGCCGACGCTCGCCGAGATCGTCGGACAGGGCCATGAGGTCGCAGCCGTCTATGCGCGCGCGCCTGCGCCGGCCGGGCGCGGCATGGAATTGCGCAAATCGCCGGTTCATGTCGCCGCTGAGCGGTTTGGAATCGAGGTTCGGACGCCGAAAAATTTCCGCGATCCCGCCGACGTCGAAGCCTTGGCCGAGCTTGCGCCCGATCTCATCGTTGTCGTCGCCTATGGCGTGATCCTGCCGCAATCCGTGCTCGATATACCTTCGCTTGGCTGCGTGAATGAGCATGCGTCTTTGTTGCCGCGCTGGCGTGGGGCTGCACCCATTCAGCGCGCTATCATGGCAGGCGATGCCGAGACCGGCGTTGCTATCATGAAAATGGAAGCTGGCCTCGATACCGGTCCCGTCGGTCTTGTCGAAAAAGTTGCGATTACATCCGAAATGACCGCCGGCGAATTGCATGACCGTCTATCGCGCGCCGGTGCGGATGCGCTTGGCCGTGCGCTTGCTGCACTGTCGCGCGGCACACTCGCCTTCACGCCGCAACATGAAGAGGGTGTCACCTACGCCAAGAAGATCGCGAATGACGAAGCCCGTATCGATTGGACCCAATCGGCGCAAGCGGTGCACGATCATATACGCGGGCTCTCTCCTTTCCCAGGTGCGTTCTGCATGATCGATGGCGCGAAGGGTCCGGAACGCATAAAGGTGCTGCGCACCACGCGTAGCGATGAGCAAGGCGCACCGGGCATCGCGCTCGATGACAGATTGTTGATCGCATGTGGAGATGGCGCGGTGCGCCTTCTCGAAGTGCAGCGCGCCGGGTCTAAGCCGATGAAATCGGACGATCTGCTGCGCGGTTTTGCCGTCGCCAAGGGAACGGTCCTTAGCTGATGCCGCGCTATCGGCTCACCATTGAGTATCTGGGTTCGACCTATGTCGGCTGGCAATTTCAGGACAATGGCCGCTCAGTCCAAGGCGCAATCGAGGCGGCGTTGAAATCCTTCACGCATGAAGATGTCCGCGTGCATGGTGCGGGCCGCACCGACGCTGGTGTTCACGCGACCGGGCAGGTCGCCCATATTGATCTTGTACGCCAATGGGATCCGCTGAAATTACGCGAAGCGCTGAATGCGTGGCTCGCTTACGATTCGATTGCCATCCTTGATGTCATTCCCGTTGATGATGAGTTTCATGCACGCTTTTCCGCCACCGGGCGGCATTATGTTTATCGCATCAATGATCGCCGCGCGAAGCTGACTTTCGACAAGGGCCGTGCTTGGCACATCAAATGGCGGCTCGATGCTGAGGCCATGCACGAAGCGGCTCAACGCCTTCTCGGGAAGCATGATTTCACCACGTTTCGTGCGGCGGAATGTCAGGCTGCTTCGCCGGTAAAAACGCTCTTACGCCTCAATGTCGAACGCATCGATGATGAGATCCGGATCTTCGCTTTTGCGCGCTCTTTCCTGCATCACCAAGTCCGCTCGATCACGGGCTCGCTTGTAGAGGTAGGATCCGGCAAATGGACGGCGGATGATTTACAGGGCGCACTCGAAGCGCGCGACCGCACGCGCTGCGGCCCAATGGCCCCGCCCGATGGGCTTTATCTCGTTAAAGTCGATTACGAGGCAAAATAGCGCTCTATTGCGCCTTCGTAGATTTTCGCCAGCGCCTCAAGTTCTGCCACATCGGCGTGCTCGTCGATTTGGTGCATCGTCTTGCCGATAAGGCCAAACTCAATCACCGGCCCATACTTACAGATGAACCGTGCGTCCGATGTGCCGCCCGTCGTCGAGAGTTGCGGCTTGATGCCTGTCATTGCTTCGATGGCAGCCGACATTTTTTCAACGAAGGGTCCCGGCTGCGTCATGAACGCAATCGCATTCGTCGGCTCGAAGCGTGCTTCGTAACGGATGCTATTACCAGCCGCCTGATCGAGCCGCTTACGAATTTCCGCTTCGAGCGTCTCGGGCGTCCAGACATCGTTGAAGCGAATGTTGAACGTTGCCCGCACTTCGTTCGGAATAACATTCGTCGCTTTGTTGCCGACATCGAGAGTTGTGAATTCGCAATTGGTGGCACCGAAATGCACAGTACCATGATCGAGCGGCTCGGCGAGGACGCCTTGCACCAATTTCATCATGCCGGGAATGGGATTGTCGGTAAGATGCGGATAGGCGACATGGCCTTGCTTGCCCTGCACCACAATATGGCCGGTTAGCGAACCGCGCCGCCCAATTTTGATCATGTCGCCGAGCTGTTCGGGATTGGTGGGCTCGCCCAGAATGCAATGGTCGAATGTCTCGCCATTATCTTGCATCCAGTCGAGCACTTTGACCGTGCCATTGATGGCAGGGCCTTCTTCATCGCCTGTGATAAGAAAACCGATCGAGCCGCCGAAATTGGGATGCCTGTCGATGAAGCGGAGCGCTGCTGCAATCGAGGCTGCTACGCCGCCCTTCATGTCCGTTGCGCCGCGACCATACACTTTGCCGTCGCGGATTTCGCCCGAGAAAGGCGGCACGCTCCATTTGGCTTCATCACCAACTGGAACGACATCGGTATGACCAGCAAAAAGCAGATGCGGATTGCCGCGCCCGAACCGCGCATAGAGATTATCGACATCGGGCGTGCCATCCGTCGAGAAACGCAACAGATGCGTTTCAAATCCCGCAGCGCCCAAAATATCGGCGATGAGGCGCAACGCGCCGCCTTCTTCCGGTGTCACAGACGGACACCGGATCAACGCTTGCGTCAGCTGGACGGCGTCGCGTGCGTCAAGCATCAGTCGCGCAGGAGTTCGTTGATCGCCGTTTTCGCGCGTGTCTTTTCGTCGACGCGTTTCACGATCACCGCGCAATAGAGGGATAGCGTTTCGTTCGATCCCTTGAGCGTCGTGTTCGCAAGTGAACCGGATACGACCACCGAATAGGGCGGTACATAGCCCATATGGATTTCACCCGTCGCGCGATCGACGATTTTGGTCGACTGGCCGATGTAAACGCCCATGCCGAGGACGGCCCCTTCGCCGACGCGCACGCCTTCCACGACTTCCGAGCGTGCGCCGATGAAGCAATTATCCTCGATGATGACAGGGTCTGCCTGCAACGGCTCAAGTACGCCGCCAATGCCAACGCCGCCGGACAAATGCACATTCTTGCCGATCTGCGCGCAGGAGCCGACTGTAGCCCAAGTGTCGACCATCGTCCCGGAATCGACAAAGGCACCGATGTTCACGAAGGATGGCATCAACACGACGCCTGAGGCAATATGGGCGCCACGGCGTACGGTACAATTCGGTACGGCACGGAAACCGGCCTTCTGAAAGTGGGCTGCGTCCCAACCGTCGAATTTCGATGGCACCTTGTCGAACCAGACGGATTCACCGGGGCCGTTCTTGATGATTGAATTATCGTTCAAGCGGAAGGACAGCAGCACCGCCTTCTTCAGCCATTGATTGACTTTCCAGCCTGCGCCGTCGCGCTCGGCTACGCGAAGATGCCCATCATCCAGCAATTGCAAGGCAAAATCGACTGCTTCGCGCACTTCTCCTGTCGTTGATGCGCCAAATTCGGTGCGCTTCTCCCAAGCGGCATCGATGATGGAGGCAAGAGCGTCGTGCGACATGGTCGGTATCCCGTGGTGATCGTTGGGGGGTAGGGGGCTTTGTCCTAGCAATCGCAGGCGGCGCTGTCATCCCTTGGGCAGGGGCTGGGCCGAGCGGACACCGCGTACTGTCTCTATCTGTTCGAGAAAGCCGGCGAGGTCAGTTGTCCGGTAATGGATATAGGGTGCATCTGGAGCGGTTTGCTCATGGGTCTCGCGGAACGGGTCAACCGCCTTCGGCAGAACCAGCACCGTCTTCATGCCAAGAGCGGCGGGGGCGACGAGGTTTTTGGCGAGATCCTCGAACATCGCAGCCCGGGATGGATCGACATCGTGCAGGGCGAGAAACTTCTCGTAAGTCTGCGTTTCGGGCTTGGGCACGAAATCGGCGGCGACGATGTCAAAGATCTCTTCGAAATGATCGCGTATGCCAAGCTTGCGCGAGACATTTTCGGCATGTTGGCGCGACCCATTGGTGAGGATCAGCTTTCGGCCCGGCAGTGCCTCGATCGCGAGACCCAGACGTGGATCGGGGTCGACGAGCGACAGGTCGATCTGATGGGCGAAATCGAGAAAATCATGCGGCGAAATGGCATGCTCGTCCATCAGCCCTTTCAGCGTTGTGCCATAGCGCGTGTAATAATATTTCTGCAGTGCACGCGCCGACATCCCGTCGAGGCCAAACATTTCGACAAGGAACAAGGTGATGCGCTGATCGACTTGCGGCCAAAGCTGGCATTCATGCGGATAGAGCGTGTTGTCGAGATCAAAAATCCAGACATTCACATCGTCGAAATCATGCGCTTTTTTGAGCGGCAGGGGGTCGGCGATGGTGCTCGTCTCCGTCATGAATCCTCTTGCGGCTCAGGGTCTGATCAGCGTGCCTGCGCCATGGTCGGTCAACAGCTCAAGAAGCACGGCGTGTGGTACCTTACCATCGAGAATCACAACGCCTTCCACGCCTGCTTCAATGGCATAGATGCAGGTTTCGACCTTCGGAATCATGCCGCCAGAAATGGTGCCGTCCGCAATCAATTCGCGGATTTGATTAACGGTCAATTCCTTGATCAGATTCTTGTTCTTGTCGAGCACGCCCGGCACGTCTGTCAGCAGTAACAGGCGCTTGGCTTTTAAGGCCCCGGCAATCGCACCGGCAAATGTATCGGCATTCACATTGTAGGTGTTGCCATCCGCACCATTGGCGACCGGCGCAAGTACCGGAATCACTTCGCGGCCGAGCAGATTTTCGAGCACGCGCGGATCGACCTTGTCAGGTTCGCCGACAAAGCCAAGATCGATTTCTTTTTCCATCTTGGTTTCAGGGTCGACGATGGCACGCGTCGCCTTTTTGGCAAGCACCATGTTGCCATCCTTGCCGCAGAGTCCGATGGCGCGGCCGCCTTCATTATTGATGAACCCGACGATCTGTTTGTTGATCTGCCCGGCGAGCACCATCTCGACGACTTCAACGGTTGGCTTATCCGTGATGCGCAGACCAGCAGCAAACTCGCTCTTGATACCGAGCTTGGCCAGCATCGCGCCGATCTGTGGGCCGCCGCCATGCACGACGACCGGGTTCACACCCGATTGTTCAAGTAGCACCATGTCACGTGCGAAATCGCGCGCCACTTTCTCGTCGCCCATGGCGTGGCCGCCATACTTCACGACAACGGTTGCCTCGTCATAATGCAGCATGTGCGGAAGGGCCTGCACGAGAATTTCGGCCTGCAGGTGCGGATCGGAATGGTCGGTCATCGCATCGTCCATGGGGCCGGCGGGTGAGGCCGGGCATAAAGGGCAGGGTCAACGCCCGAAAGCGCAAAAACGTTCTAGAGCATCCGGCGTCAAAAACGAAAACGGAATTTATTCGTCCCGCTCGTCCCGTTTGCGGGGGGCGGTCAGAATTGCCCAACCCGATAGGAGCCAGCCGCCGATCATGGCAAAGCCGCCGAGCGGGGCTGCCATCGGGAAGAGGGGCATGTGCAGGAAGGCACGGATCGCCATGTCGCCAGAAAAGAGTGCAGTCCCGACAAGCAGAAGATAGGCACCAATGCGCCCCGATTTCTCGGTGACAAGGCCTGTCTCAAGCGCGGTGCCGAGCGCGATGAGTGCGGCTGCATGGATCATCAGGAATTGTGAGCCCGGTCCCAATGTTGAGCCCGGCATAGCGTGTCCGGCGAGCGCCGCCATAACGACACCGAGCGCGCCATAGAGCGTGCCGATCAGCATCAGGAGACGGTTGGGGCGCGTCATTTACCCCGCTCGCGCAGAAGACGAACAACTGCCTCCCGCAGATCGGCAATGCCTTCCCCGGTCTCGCTTGATGTCAGGATGATTTCAGGAAAGGCCGCAGGCCGTTTGGCGAGTGCGGCCCGCGCTGCTTCCAGCGTGGGCTCGATCTCGGATTTCTTCAGTTCGTCTGCCTTCGTCAAGACGAGCGCATAAGACACGGCCGCCTCGTCGAGCATGTCGAGCATTTCCGCATCGTTCGGTTTCACGCCGTGGCGGGAATCAATCAGCACATAAACGCGATAGAGATTGGCGCGTCCGCGCAGATAGGCGCGCAGCATCGCATTCCATTTCGCGACTTTTTCCTTGCCGACGGCCGCATAGCCATAGCCCGGCATGTCGACGAGCATGAAACGATCGCCGACATTGAAATAATTAAGCTGCTGCGTCCGGCCTGGCGTGTTCGAAATGCGCGCCAGCGTCTTGCGTCCAGTCAACGCATTCACAAGGCTTGATTTACCGACATTCGAACGGCCGGCAAACGCGATCTCGGGCAGCCCCATTGGGGGCAGGCCCTCAATCGTATCTGCACCCCATTTGAAATCGACCTCGCCGCCGAAGAGTTTGCGTGCTTCTTCCGGCAGGCCCCGTTCGATGGGATTGGGGCCAGCCATCTTAGCCGCTCTTTTCCGGGCGCTTCGTCATGCTGCGCAGATTATCCCACAATTCAACTTTCACGCCCTGTTTCTTCATGATCGCATATTGCTGCAGGATCGAGAGGAAGTTGTTCCAAGACCAGTAAATCACGAGACCGGCCGGGAATGAGGCCAGCATGAAGGTGAAGATAACCGGCATCCAAGTGAACATGGTCTTCTGGATGGGGTCTGTCGGCTCCGGATTCATCTTCATCTGCACGAACATCGTGATGCCCATGATGATCGGCCAAACGCCAATCAGCAGGAAGGCGGGTACGGCAAACGGCAGAAGACCGAACAGGTTGAACATCGATGTCGGATCTGGCGCAGCCAAATCCTTGATCCAACCGAAGAATGGCGCGTGACGCATTTCAATCGTCACAAAAAGCACTTTGTAGAGCGCAAAGAAGACCGGGATCTGGATGAGGATCGGTAAACAGCCAGCGAGCGGATTGATCTTCTCTTTCTTGTAGAGCTCCATCAATTCTTGCTGTTGTTTCACGCGGTCATCGGCAAAGCGCTCGCGGATCGCCATCATTTGCGGTTGGACGGCCTTCATCTTCGCCATTGAAGAGTAGCTCTTGTTGGCGAGCGGATAGAAGACGGCCTTCACCAACACAGTGACGACCAAAATCGCGATACCGAAATTGCCCGTGAATTTGAAGATCAAATCGAGCACGCGGAACAAGGGTTGCGTGATGAACCAGAACCAGCCCCAATCGATCATCAATTTGAATTGCTTGATGCCGAGGCTGTTTTCGTAATCATTGAGCGTGTTGACTTCCTTCGCCCCGACAAACAGGCGTGTCGTGACCTCCGTCGTCCCATTCGCTGCGAGGGTCGTTGTCGGCTGCGTCACGAAGGTCTGATACACTTTCGGCGCGTTGGGTGTAGCCGGCATCGCCATGCTCAGCGTCGAATCGAATGCGATGTTCTGATCGGGAACGATCGCCGACGCCCAATATTTATCGGTAAACCCGGCCCAGCCGCCCTGCGAAGCTTTGAAATCCTTGCCCTTATCGGTCACCGATAGGTTCGGTTCCTTCTCGAGAGTGGAGTAGGTCAGTTCCTTCAGGCCTTGTTCGCCAAACACGCCGAGCAGACCTTCGTGCAGAATATAATAGCCTTCGGTGAACGGCGTCCCCACACGGCGGATGAAGCCATAAGGCGTGAGCTTCAATTCTGTTCCGGATGTATTTTCGACGCGGTCTGTAACAGTGAACATATAGTCTTTGTCGACCGCGATCTTGCGCTTGAAGACAAGTCCCTTGCCATTGTCATAAGTCAGCGTGACAGGCGTTTTTTCCGTGAGCTTAGTTTGATCCGCGGTCCACACCGTCTGCGCATTGGGCAGATCGTTAGGGTTGACGCCAAGCCAACCGAAACGCGCGAAATATCCGTCCTTGGCTGAAGGTGGCGTGAAGACGATGATGTTCGGTGACGATTTTGAGACCGTCTCATGATAGTCTTTCAGAGCGATATCGTCGAAATCAGCACCCTTGAGCGCGATAGAGCCGCGGATCTTTGCTGAATCGATCGTCACGCGCGGAGAAGCGCTAAGGGCTGCTTCGCGCGTTGGTGCAAGTGTGATATCGGCTGCGGCGCTGCCGGGAACTGGTGCGGCCACTTTTCCATCAGCAGACGTGCCTGGCGCAGTTTGCGCGAAATCAGCAGATTTTTTCTGCTGTTCGAGTTTCGGCGCAGCGTAGAAATAATTCCAGCCAAGCAAAATCGCGAGCGAGAGCGAAATGGCGATGATCAGATTTTTTTGGTCTTGCATGGCTCAGCGCGGCCTGTCCGGAGAGGGTGTCGGTTTTGCCGCTGGCTTTGGGCCGAGGCGGCTCATGGCGTTTTCGAGGTCAGTTACAATGGACGCAAATGGGGCGGCGAGAAGGTCACGGCGAGCGACGACAACATAATCGACACCCTTCTGCGCGCTTTCGGCGCAGAGGCGCAAGGCCGCCCGCAAGCGCCGCTTAATCCTGTTGCGTTCGGTCGCAGTGCCCACCTTGCGCGTGACGGTCAACCCGAGACGGGCAGGCGTTTCTGCCAATGTGGGGCGGGCGAGGCCCTGAACGGTCATCAGCGGGGTTGAAAAACGGCGTCCGCGTTGGGCGGCTAGGAAATCGGCCCGTTTCAACAAGCGCTCATACGAAGACCCGCGCACCGGAAGGGTGGCGGGTCGGGCCAATTGGCTGTGTTCCGTAGGGCCTTGCCCCGCAAGGCTTGGCGCTTTCGGGGACGCGGAAGGCGTACATGCACTCCCGATCATGGCGGCCACCGCCTCGGGAGCTAAACGCAATTAGGCTGAAAGCCGCTTGCGGCCGCGCGAACGGCGGGCCGCAATGACCTTCTGGCCGCCTTTGGTGGCCATCCGGGCGCGAAAACCATGGCGGCGCTTGCGCACGAGTTTCGAGGGCTGGTAGGTCCGTTTCACGGTCTTATCTCCGGTCTAGCCGTTGCCTTTGGGGCAACGAAACGCCGCGCCGAGGGGGTTCGGGCCGCTTTTCTGCGGTCGCGCCTCCCGGCTGCGGACGTGTGAAAAATCTCGCGGGCTTATGGCGGATGGACGCAGGAAAGTCAACGCAGTTGAGTCACTTGTGAGCTATTTGCCTTCAAGCGCGGTTGCAGACCAAGCTTGCTTTCTCCAATAGTGCCTCCGCTACCCATTCGGAGTTCTTCCTGCCGTGCACTCGCTTCTCATAGCTGCAACCGCGACGATGCTGATGCTCGCCGGAACCGCCCTTGGGCTCTTTCTGAATCGTCGCTTGCCGGAGGAACATCTGACCGACCGGACGATGGATATCGTCAAGCTCGCGACGGGCATTGTGGCAACCATTGCCGGCCTGGTGCTCTCGCTGCTCATTACCTCGGCAAAGAATTCCTATGATTCTGTCGCCATGGACCTCAAAGGTGCGGCCGCTGACTTCATCATGCTTGACCGCACCCTCGAGCAATTTGGCGACCGCGCGATCGATGTGCGCACCACCATCCGTCAAGCCATTGAAAAGGCATTGAAAACTAATCTCGATCTGCGCGCATCGAACGATGAGCAGATTGGAGCTGTGGTCCATCTGCATGGAACAGCGCAGCGCCTCATTCGGACCATGGCCATGGTCAATCCGGGCGACGAGATCCTGCGGGATCGCGCGCTTTCCCTCGCCTATGACTTATCTAAAGCGCGCTGGATGCTTCAGCAGGAGGCGAATGACACCCTGCCATTGGCGTTCCAGCTTGTCGTGATGCTCTGGCTCGCGCTGATTTTTGCCAGTTTTGGGCTCTTTACCCCGCCAAACCCCATCGCTCTGGGGGCGCTCGTTGTCGGGGCGATCTCCGTTTCGGCGTCGATCTTCCTGATTAATGAGCTGAGTACGCCCTTCTACGGCATCGTCCGTATCTCGACCACACCGCTTGGGGACGCCTTGAAAATCATCGGGCCGCTGCGATGAGCCTTATTGGCTGGCAAACCGGATTCTTCCCGTCCAGACGACATCGCCTGCCGGGATCTGGATCACGGGGCTGGTATCGGTCACGGAAGCGAGTTCAATCGCCTTGGCCGTTTTCCGTCGCCACGTCCCGATCCTCAGACCCGAACGGGTCATAACGGCCGCCCGATCGCCCTTGCGGGGGGCATCAGGAGAGACAACCAGCATCGTTCCCGGCCCGTAGAGTGGTGCGCCTTCCCAACCCTCGACCCGGACAACCGCATTGCGCCGATCGACGATTGCACCGGCCAAAGTGGATAGGCCTTGTCCGGATGGGAAAGCGTCGGTGCGCGTCACTTTGCGGCGGGTCTTGCCGGTTGGCTTGCGCCCAATCAGAGCCATGAACTCGTCGAGATTGGCTCCCGTCGCATCGAGCACCTTGGCGAGGGATTCCGTCGATGGCCACCGAAGACGCCCGTCCACCCCAACCCGTTTGGATGGATTGAAGGTCGTTGGGTCGAGGCCGGCTCGTTTGGCGAGGCCAGACGCGCTCAGCCCATACCGCTCGGCCAGTGAATCGATCGCATTCCAAATTTGGTCATGAGATAGCATCATCGACGCACAATCCGCGAAAAAATCTTCGCCGCGCTCAAATCCTGCGGCAGTCTATGCCCGACCATCCTTAATCACTCGGCTTGACGGGCGCAACTCTCGCGGCTTCAAAGATCATCGAACGTTCAGCTAGCCCGTCATCATGCGAGGATCCGGCCATGGCCATCTATAAAATTATGCCGCGCGCGATGTGGCAGGAGGCAACCGACAAGGGTGTGTTCACGGGTGCACCCGTGGATCATGCCGATGGTTTCATTCATTTCTCGACAGCTTCGCAGGTGCGCGAGACGGCGGCCAAACATTTTGCTGGTCAGGATGATTTGCTACTCCTTGCGGTGGATGGGCAGGCTCTTGGGCCAGCCCTCATTTACGAACCCTCGCGCGGTGGTGATCTGTTTCCTCACCTTTATGGATCCATGCCACTCTCGGCTGTCACCGCCGTTCATGAATTGGCACGCGATCGCGATGGCGCCCATGTGTTTCCGGAGTCCTTGTAATGCGTAGCTTGTTGTTTTCCTTCGCGCGCCCGTTCATTGCAGCGATGGATCCTGAAAAGGCGCATGGCATGACCATTGCCGCACTGCGCGCTTTGCCTTTCTCCATTCAACATAATGACGATCCTTTGCTGCGCACAACGCTATTCGGGCTTGATTTTCCTAACCCGGTTGGCATGGCAGCCGGGTTCGACAAGAACGCCGAAGTGCCTGATGCCGTCCTCGGATTAGGCTTTGGCTTTACCGAAATCGGCACTGTCACGCCGCGTCCCCAACCGGGCAATCCAGTGCCGCGCCTGTTCCGCCTGCCCGATGATGAAGCGGTCATCAACCGTTATGGGTTTAACAGCGAAGGTCATGATGCCGCCTTCAGTCGTCTGGCTGCACGCACCCCGCGCGGCATTGTCGGCGTCAATATTGGCGCGAACAAGGATGCCGTCGATCGCGTCGCCGATTATGTTGCTGGCATTGAGAAATTTGCCTCGCTTGCCAATTATTTCACTGTCAACATTTCCTCGCCGAACACGCCGGGACTGCGCGATTTGCAGCATGAGAAAGCGCTCGACGATCTCGTTGCGCGCGTCATTGCGGCACGCGATGCGGCCAGCGAAAGCCATCCGCGCCGCCCCGTTCTTTTGAAGATTGCACCCGATCTGACGCGCGATGAACTCGACGGCATTGTTAAGATCGTGCGCGCACGCGGGTTGGATGGAATGATTGTGTCGAACACGACGATTTCTCGGCCTGCCACATTGCGCCATCAGGCGACAGCCAAAGAAACGGGCGGCTTATCCGGCCGCCCCCTCTTCGATCTGTCGACGCGCGTTCTCGCGGAGACTTACGCACGGCTCGAAGGATTCTGCCCCATCATTGGCGTCGGCGGCATTCATTCACCTGCGAGCGCCATCGCAAAATTCGAAGCGGGTGCTAGCCTTATCCAGATTTACTCAGCGCTCACTTATCAGGGCCCTGCACTTGTAGGCGATATCAAGCAGGCTTTGGTTGCCCGCATCAAGCGCGATTCCCTGCCTAATCTGGCTGCGCTCACGGGCTTGCGGACCGCCGATTGGCGCATGAAAACTTAAGCGCGTGTGGCAAAGCTTTGGGCGAATAGGCGATTGTAAAACAATCCCTGGCCAATACCGCGCGTGGCCAGAAAGACCAGCATGGCAATCCATAATCCGAACGCACCGAACAGAGACCCAGTATAGATCACAAGCATGAAGAGTGTGAGCGCGATCAGCATCAGATTCCGCATCGCGCGTGTCCATGTCGCTCCGGCATAAATTCCGTCATAGGCAAAGGCCGCCGCGCCAGCAAAAGGCGTCAATGCCGCCAAGGGCAGATAGAGATAGGCCTCAGCGCGGATTATCTCGTTCGTCGTCAGCATGTCGATGAACAGCGCGCCAGTACCAAAGAGGACGATGGACAACACAATCCCGAACACGAAGCTGAAACCGACCGATAGGCGCGAGGCTTGACGAAAGCTGCGCGCATCACCGCTGCCGAGCGCTTGTCCGCACATTTGCTCAGCGGCGGTGGCAAACCCGTCAAGCACATAGGCAGCAGCGAGAAAGAGTTGATAGAGAACGCCATTGGCGGCGAGTGTGACATCCCCGCGCTTTGAACCTTGTGCGGTGAAGATGATGAAAGCGATCAGCAGCGCACAGGTTCGGATTGCGACGTCACGGTTGACTGCCAGCATCCGGCCCAGCGCCGTCGGCTGAAACAGTTCGCGTGCTGTCAAATTGCTCCGCAAAGCGCCAAGTCGTACCGAAACGATCAGGCCAATACTGGTGCCGATACATTCGGCGATCACGGTGGCAATGGCTGCGCCGGCAATTCCGCCACCTAGAATACTGACGGCGAGAATGGTCAAAGCGATCTTTGTGAGGTTGATCGCAACTTGCACGAAAAGCCCAATGCCGGTGCGCCCTTGCCCGACGAGCGACCCGAGAATGGCATAATTTATCAGTGCAAACGGCGCCGACCAGATTCGGATGGCAATATAAGTTTGCGCTGCTTCGGCCACTTGAGCGCTCGGCGTGAACACCATCATGGCCACAATGATGATGGGCTTTTGCAGAATGACGAGCAGACCGCCAATAACGAGTGCGAGAAGAAGTGCGCGCCCAATCGCAATCGCAATTTCGCGATCGTCGCCCGCGCCCAAGGCCTGTGCCGTGAGGCCAGCCGTGCTCATCCGGAGCGAGCCCAATCCCCAGAACAGAAATTCGAACAGAACAGCACTCAGCGCCACCGCGCCGAGCAGCGACACGTCACCGAGCTGGCCGATCGCCGCCGTATCGATGATCCCAATCAGCGGCTCTGTGATGTTGGCGGCCATCACCGGCAATGCGAGCGTAAGGAAACGCCCTATTCTGACTTCGACAGGCCGCGCCCCGGTGACCGCGTTCATCAGCCGCGAAACAGACGTGTGAACAGCCAGATCGGAACGACGATCACAGCGCCATAGATGAAGTAGCGGAAGACCGTTTCAACCGCGTCGAAACCGAGATTAAGAATGTGATTGATAAGGTCGCGGATACCGCGGAAGAGGTCCGGCGGCGTCAAACCGATCAGCGCGAGAAACGCACCAACGACGATCGACATGAAAATGAGCTTTGTCAGCACCGCTACCGGCGGGCCCCCGAGGAGCTTCTGCATTCCGTTCGCCATCGTGGTTCTATCCTCATGCAATCCGGGCGGCGGGCTGGACCAAAGGGTTTAGGCCATGTTTGATCCGCTGTCCCGCCTCAAGATGTGAAGTCTGTCCCTATGCTGATCAATCCCTCATCCTTCGATAAGGCCGCGATCCCTGCCGATATTGCTGCCATCAATGAGCGCATTTTGGCCTTTTTCAAGAATGCGCCGGATCAATGGTCCTTTCCGCCACAGATGATTCGTGACGCCCGCAAGAAGGGGGCGGGTGTGTTTCCCATGGAGGCACTTAGCCCGGGGGCGCAGGAAATTCTCATTCCCGGCCCCGGTGGCGATGTCCCTTTGAGGGTGTTTCGGCCTGAAGGCCCCGTGAAAGGCGTTTATCTTCATATCCATGGCGGTGGTTGGGTGTTTGGCTCCGCTGACATGCAGGACGAGCGCAATGAGCGGCTCGCGCGCCATTGCGGTCTCGTCGTTGTCTCTGTCGAGTACCGGCTTGCGCCGGAGCACCCCTATCCGGCTGGGCCTGACGATTGCGAGGCGGCGGCGTTATGGCTTGTGCGTGAGGCGCAGACCTTGTTTGGCACGGACCGTTTGCTGATCGGCGGGGAATCCGCCGGTGCGCATTTGTCCGTTGTTACCATGCTGCGCCTGCGCGACAAGCATCGGCTTCTGCCCTTCCGTGCCGCCAATCTAATCGCCGGTTGCTACGATCTTGCGATGACGCCAAGCGTGCGCAATTGGGGCAAGGACAAATTGATTCTCAACACGCGGGACATTTTCATGTTCACGCATTTCTTCCTGCGTGCGGGCGGCGATGTACGTTCAGCCGATATTTCTCCCATTCACGCCGATCTGACGGGCTTGCCACCCGCTTTGTTCACGATCGGAACGCGTGATCCCTTGCTCGACGATTCGCTGTTCATGACGGCGCGCTGGTCTGCGGCGGGCAATCGTTGCGAACTTGATATCTGGCCGGGTGCACCGCACGTGTTCACGGCTTTTCCATGCGAAACAACGGAAAAGACATTGAATCGGATCGATGCGTTTTTGAACGCGGCCTAATCAGGCCGGCTGCGCCTGTCCGGGTGCAGCCTGCCATTGTCCGGTTGATATCTTCGAGGCTGCAATCACCGCCTGCGTGCGGCTTTCGACACCGAGCTTTTGCAGAATGGCGGAGACATGCGCCTTCACCGTCGCTTCCGATACGCCGAGTTCGTAAGCGATCTGCTTGTTGAGCAAACCTTCCGACAGCATCATCAGAACGCGCACTTGTTGTGGCGTCAGCGAACCGAGGCGGCGGACGAGTTCGCTCGTCTCCTTGTCGGCGGGTGTCGAGAGATCGACATCGGGCGGCGTCCATGAGCCGCCTTCGAGCACGGCGCGGATTGCCGTGCGCATCGTCTCGACATCGACCGATTTCGGAATAAAGCCCGAAGCGCCGAATTCGATGCAGCGGCGGATAACGGCGCGATCCTCATTGCCGGATACGACAACCACGGGCGTCGCCGGATGTTGCGCGCGCAAATAGATCAGGCCGGAGAAGCCTTGTACGCCGGGCATGCTGAGATCGAGCAGAACAAGGTCTTGATCCACGGACGCGAGGGTCTTCGAGACATCGTCGAAGGTTCCGGCTTCTGTGATGCCGTCGTCGCTCGCAATCCCTTGCAGGGCCTGCTTGAGCGCGCCGCGGACCAATGGATGGTCGTCCGCGACCAAAATGCGCAGATCAGGATCAGCCAATTTAACCTCCCCTCGGCGGGGCCTCCGTCCAGCCCCATCCCTTTTCGTCATTTTTCTGCCAAATTTGACGAAGCGCAACAGGAGATTGTCGAAACGCCCATTCAGGGGGTCTCGGCATGCCTCAACCGGCTTTCAATCAGCCGGAATCCCCGGAAGGCGAGCCAGCCAAGAGAGATGATATTGCCGAGCACGCAGAGCAGCCCGAACAGCACGACGGCAACCCATGGCTTCTCGTAAAAAGCGATGACAAGGGCAAAAGCGATGAAACCGGCGTAAAGGTCGATCAGCGTGACCACACCCCACGGATCCCGGATCATAGCGGCGAAACTCTCACCGATCGGCTTTTGACCCATCGCCCAGACAATCGCGATGGTCAGCAGGGCGGCCAATAGAAGAGAGACAATCCGTTTCGGTGTCATTCAATGATCCTTTCATCCGTTTCGGATGGTACCGCGAGGCGCATGGCGGCGCCGTCGGCCAGAGTTTCCAAAGCATCAATACGGTCGGCCTCGCGCGGTGGTTTGTCCCACCGCAATCGCGCAATGCGGGGAAATCGCATGGCGAGCCCTGATTTGTGCCGCGTCGAGCGTGACAGGCCCTCGAACGCGACCTCGAACACAAGCCCTTCATCGGGCGTATGCGTGACTTCGCGCACCGGGCCGAAGCGGTTGGTCGTGTTCCGCCGCACGAAAGCGTCGATCTGGCGCAATTCCGCGTCCGTGAAACCGAAATAGGCCTTTCCAACAGGGACAAGCTCATCGCCATGCGGCCCCGTCCGCCAAACCCCGAACGTGTAATCGGAATAGAAGGAGGAGCGCTTGCCATGCCCGCGCTGCGCATACATCAGCACAGCATCGACCGTGAAGGGATCACGCTTCCATTTGTACCAATAGCCTTTGGGGCGCCCCGGCAGATAGGCACTGTCGGCGCGTTTAAGCATCACGCCTTCGATGGCTTTGGCATCCGCTCCTAGGGCGGCGGGATCGCGCCGTGCGGCACGCAATTCATCCCATGTCCCGAAGGGCACCAGCGGCGATAGTTCGAGTCGGGCTGAACCGTGTTCGCGGACTATTTGGTTGAGCCGCGCGCGACGCTCGCCGAAAGGGGCCTCGCGCCAATCGCGCCCATCTGCGAAGAGAAGATCGTAAGCGCGGATCGCCGCAGGAAAATCCTGCACCATTTTAGCCGTCACCGCCGTGCGGTTGAGGCGCTTTTGCAGCGTGTTGAAGTCCTGCACGGCGCCATCGCGGATAATCAGGAGTTCACCATCAATGGCCGCATTGATACCGGCGAGCGCTTCGGCGAGATCGGGAAAAGCGTTCGAGATATCATCGCCTGTGCGCGAATAAAGTCGCGTGACGATGCGTCCATCCTCATCTGCAGCGGAAACCGCTTGGACGCGAATACCGTCCCACTTCCATTCGGCCACAAAATCTTTTGCATCGAGAGTGTCGAAATCACTATCTTCGATCGCATGGGCCAACATCACCGGGCGGAACGGTGCAGGATCGGAATGTTCGGGCCGTGGCCCACGACCTTCAGCCCATGCAAACAATTCGCGATAGGGCGGGCTGACACCATGCCAGACATCTTCGATGGCATCGGGAGCGTGCGGCCCCAGTGCAGCGATCGCCGTTTTCGCAAGCCGCGCCGAAACACCGATCCGCAATCCGCCTGTGATGAGTTTCAGCAAGGCCCAGCGCCCGGTCTCGTCAAGTGCGTCGAGCCAAGCGGCGAGCCGATTTGGCAATTCGGCTTTGCCAAGTGTAGCCAGTGTTTCCACGACAGTGCTGAGAGAAGGGTGTTCCGGAACGTCGTCATGTGGCCGCGCCGCAGCCGGCCAGATCAAGGCCGCTGTTTCCGAAAGATCGCCGATAAAATCGTAAGAGAGGCCGAACAGGACCGGATCAGTGCGCGCGCTCACCAGCGTGCGAATCAAGGCGGGCTTGGCATTTTTGAACGAGAGCGAACCTGTCAGCGCTGCCAGCGCATAGCCGCGCTCTGTATCGTGCGTCGATGCAAAATAATCGCGCAATAGAATGAGTTTTGCATTGCGCCTTGGTTCATAGGCCAACCGATCGATAAGTGTGGCGAAACGATTCATAGTAAACCGCTCTCTTGCGCCAGCGGAGGCTCGGCCTCACCCTCGTCGCCATAACCCACCATATGCAAAGGCTGCGCGCGCAGGCCTTGCACATGGCACCAATGCACGAGTGCATCTTCCGCCCCATGAGTAACCCAGATCTCATGCGCTCCTGTTTCTTGTATGGTGCGGCACAGATCGTCCCAATCAGCGTGATCGGATACAACAAGCGGGAGTTCGACGCCGCGCTGCCGCGCGCGCGCGCGGATACGCATCCAGCCCGAAGCAAAGGCGGTGATGGGATCGGCAAAGCGTCGCGTCCAACGATCCTGAATGGCTGAGGGCGGACAGATCACAATCTCACCGGCAAGCGCTCCATCACCGGGACTGATTTTGCGTATCTCGCCAAGATCGATTCCATGCGCTTGATAAAGCCGCGTCAGATTTTCAAGCGCGCCGTGAATGTAGATTGGCTTTTCATAACCGGCCTGCCGGATCAGCGCCATCAAGCGTTGCGCTTTCCCCAAAGCATAAGCACCGATGAGATGTGTCTGTTGAGGAAACTGCGCCAAGGAGTGCAGTAATTTCTGCACTTCATCGCTAAGCGGTGGATGGCGAAAGACGGGCAGACCGAATGTCGCTTCGGTGACGAACACATCGCAGGGCACGACTTCGAAAGCTGCACAGGTTGGGTCCGCAGCGCGCTTGTAATCGCCCGATACGACGATGCGCAGTGGGCCTGCTTCGACAAGAATTTGCGCTGAACCAAGGACGTGACCGGCGGGTACAAAGCGGAACTTGGTATCGCCGAGCGTCACGCTTTCGCCATAGCCCACGGCTTGGGTCGATCCGGCGAAGTTCGCACCGTAGCGCACACTCATAATGGCGAGTGTTTCGGGTGTGGCGAGCACAGCGCCATGGCCGGCGCGGGCATGGTCCGAGTGGCCATGCGTAATCAGCGCGCGCGCCACCGGCCGCACCGGATCGATGAAGACGTCGGCGGACGGGCAATAGAGGCCTTCAGGCAGAACCTTCAGCAAATCGGTCGGGCGCATCCCCCACAGATAGGCTTTACCGGCGGGGATGGAAGCGCGATAAGCCCGCAATGTCCTCCTCTTTGCTTTCCTCTGGCGATCTTTTGGCTGACCGCCGTTATGCTTACGCCATGTCTGCGGCGAAGGATGGCGATCACGAAGCTGCAGCCGACTTGTTAGAGCAGACGCTCGAAATCGTGCCCAACTGGCCGCCCGCGCTGCTGGCGCTGGGCGATGCGCACCTCGCGCTCGGCGCATCGGACGCTGCCATCTTGGCCTGGCAGAAAGCGCTCGAAGGAGAACCGGAAGACCGGCTTGGGGCTCGCCCGCGTTTGGCGCGGCTCGGCATTGGCGTGGTAGAAAACGCCGTCAGCGACGCCTATATTCGCGCCCTCTTCGACGATTATGCCAACCGCTTCGACAGCCATTTGCGAGGCGCGCTCGCCTATTCGGGGCCTGAAACCATCATGGCCGCGCTTGATCGGCTGGTACCTGATGCGCGCTTCACCCGCGTTCTCGATCTCGGCTGCGGCACCGGCTTGATGGGCGCGGCGATCCGCGCGCGGGCCGATTGGCTCGGCGGTTGCGATCTGTCGCCCGCCATGGTCACAAGGGCCGAGGCCAAGGCAATCTATGACGCACTCCGGGCTGAAGCCCTCCTGACTTATCTCGCAGATCAGAGCGCCGATCTCGTCCTTGCCGCCGATGTGCTCGTCTATATCGGCGATCTCGCGCCCGTCTTCGCCGCTGTCGCAGGCGCTCTCCCGCCCGATGGCCTGTTTGCCTTCACCGTCCAAAAGGGCGCCGACGGCATCTTGTTGGGCGAGGATCTGCGCTACGCCCATTCGCCCGATCGCCTTCGCCTGTGGGCGATAGAGAATGGCTTTGAGGTTGTGACGCTTGACGATTGCGCCACGCGGCTCGATCGCGGTGTGCCGGTAGCCGGGTTCGTCTGCATCCTCCGCAAGGTGTGAAACCCGGCAAAGGATGACAGGGGCCGTCGGCGACCCTAAATCTGTCCCATGCCTGCGCCTCAGCAAAACCTTCTGCCACCCGCGTTCCGTGACTGGTTCGCCGCGCGGGGCTGGGAGCCGCGCGCGCATCAATTGGCGCTGCTCGACGCCGCCGACCGCAATGCCTCAGCTCTGCTCGTGGCACCAACCGGTGCTGGCAAGACGCTCGCAGGCTTTCTCCCGTCGCTCACGCAAATCACGCGCAGGCGTAACCGGCGCGGCCTGCATACGCTCTATCTCTCGCCCTTGAAGGCGCTGGCCGTCGACATTGCGCGCAATCTCGAGACGCCAGTGCGCGAGATGAATCTGCCTATTCGGATCGAGACGCGTACGGGCGATACATCCGCCCACAAAAAGGCGCGGCAGAAAACGAGTCCACCTGACATTTTGCTGACGACGCCCGAGCAGCTTTCTCTACTCCTATCGCACAAGGATGCGGGTGAATTTTTCGGCACGCTCGATACGATCGTTCTCGACGAGTTGCATGCGCTCGTGACATCCAAGCGCGGCGATCTATTGTCGCTCGCGCTGTCGCGCCTTTGGGCGCTCGCGCCGCAGGCGCGCATGGTGGGCTTGTCCGCCACCGTCCGCGAGCCCGAGACATTGGCGCGCTTTCTCGTGCCGCAGGATGGCATCACGCCACAGGCCGAGATCGTCACTGTGCAAGGAGGCGCACGCCCGCGAATCGGAATTCTCGAAACGGCGCGGGCGCTGCCACTTGCAGGCCATACCGCGCTCGCGGCCATGGGCGAAATCTATCGCGCGATCGAAGCGCACAAACTTTCGCTCGTCTTCGTCAATACGCGGATGCAGGCTGAATTCGTATTTCAGGAATTATGGCGCATCAATGAGCAGGGCCTTCCGATTGCGCTGCATCATGGGTCGCTCGATGCCGGACAACGTCGTAAGGTCGAAGCGGCGATGAGTGCCGGAAAACTGCGCGCTGTCGTGTGCACGGCAACGCTTGATCTCGGGATCGATTGGGGCGATGTCGATTGCGTCATCAATGTTGGAGCACCGAAAGGTGCAAGCCGTCTGATGCAGCGGATCGGCCGCGCCAATCACCGGCTTGACGAACCGTCCAAGGCCATTCTAGTTCCTGCCAATCGGTTTGAGATTTTGGAATGCCGCGCCGCGCTCGATGCCGTGGAAGAAGCAGCGCAGGATACACCAGATCCTCGCATGGGCGCACTTGACGTTTTGGCACAACATGTTCTTGGCATGGCCTGCGCCGCGCCTTTTCAGGCCGACGATCTCTTCGCCGAGGTCACACGCGCACAGCCTTATGAAATGCTAACGCGCATACGTTTCGATGCCGTACTCGATTTTGTCGCCACCGGCGGCTACGCTCTCAAGAATTATGATCGATTTGCCCGTATCAGGCAGGGTACGGATGGACAATGGCGCGTGTCCAATCCGCGAACTGCGCAACAATACCGGATGAATATCGGCACAATCATCGAAGCGACGATGATGAAGGTACGTCTCGGACGTATGGTGAAGGGTACCGATACGTTGCGGGGTGGTCGCATTCTGGGTGAGGTTGAGGATTACTTTGCCGAGACGCTCGCTCCCGGCGATACATTCATCTTTGCCGGAGAGATTTTACGTTTTGAAGGGATCGCTACCAATGAAGTGATCGTCACACGTTCGAAACCCGGCACCGATCCCAAAATTCCATCTTGGGCGGGTGGCAAGTTTCCGCTCTCAACCTTTCTTGCAGCCCGTGTGCGCGCAATGATCGCAGCACCCGCTGAATGGAAAAAGCTGCCGAAGCAGGCCAGCGATTGGCTCGCCATGCAGCAGAAAAAATCAATCTTGCCGCCGCGAGATAAGCTTCTTGTCGAAACCTATCCGCGTGGTAATCGGTTTTATCTGGTGGCCTATTCGTTCGAGGGTCGGCTTGCGCACCAAACGCTTGGCATGTTGCTCACCCGTCGGCTCGAACGTCTCAGGCTGAAACCGCTCGGTTTCGTCTGTAATGATTATGCGCTAGCCATCTGGGGCATGAGCGATCTCTCTGCCTCTATCGAAAAAGGGCGTCTCGATCTCGACGCACTGTTTGCGCGCGACATGCTGGGCGACGATCTCGAGGAATGGCTCGAAGAATCTGCGTTGATGAAGCGCACCTTTCGGAATTGCGCGATCATATCAGGGCTTACGCCACGCCGCTTTCCCGGCGATGAAAAGACGGGACGTCAGATGACGATCTCGACCGATCTCATCTATGACGTGCTGCGGCGTCATCAGCCCGATCACATTCTGCTAAAGGCCGCGCGCGAGGATGCAGCAACGGGGCTGCTCGATCTCAAGCGTCTGTCTGACATGCTGGCGCGCGTGGAAGGCCAAATTCTTCACAAGCCGCTTGCGCGTGTGTCTCCGCTGGCGATTTCAGTCATGCTAGAAATAGGCCGTGAAGCGGTCTATGGCGAAGCGGCGGAAACGATTCTGGAAGAGGCAGAATCGGCGTTAATGGATGAAGCTTTGGCATGAGCGCAGCGAACGCAACGATGCAGACGGAGACGGTGATCGCACTCGGTGGCGTCGATTTCATCGCCGATGTATCCGGCGCTTTGTTCGATCCTGCGACGCGCACACTCATCGTTGCGGACTGCCATTTTGAGAAAGGCTCCGCCTTCACGCGGCTTGGTCATGTTCTGCCGCCTTTCGATACGCGCGATACGCTGATCCGCCTTGAGGCGGTCGCAAGCCGCTTGCGCCCCAAAATGATCGTCTCGCTTGGCGACGGTTTTCACGATCGTGCAGCCGCGTTGCGTCTTTCGGAAGACGACGTCGCGCGGCTGCACGCGCTCGCTCGCATCGCCGATCTGGTCTGGATTGCGGGCAATCACGATCCTGAGGCGGTTACGACTCTGCCGGGCCACTCTGTGATGGAATTGGCGCTTGGTGGCATCATGTTACGGCACGAACCGGGCGGCGCAGGTGATTTTGAAATTGCAGGCCATCTACACCCGGCAGCGAAGATCGCCGGGCGTGGCCGCGCCGTTCGGCGACGCTGTTTCGTTAGCGACGGCCGGCGCTGTATTCTTCCCGCCTTTGGGGCCTATACGGGCGGGCTCAATATTCTCGATGAGGCCTTTGCGCCTTTTCTCGCGCGCGAGACATGGCGTATCCATGCGCTCGGGCGCGAACGCCTTTACGGCATCGCACCCGCTTTGTTGTTGAACGATTAAGCCGGGATCGACAGGAACGGCCAGAGCGCAAGCGCTGTGATGAAACAGCCGACGACGCCGACTGTCAGAATCGTCCGCAGCGTACCGAACCAGCGCGGCGCGTGCCCTTTTGTGACCAGCGCCACGTCGGCTACGCCGACAATAAGAAAGATCGCGATCAGCCAAGTGATATCGTGCGGCTTGGGCAGAAACAGCGCGACCCAAGCGGCCAGCGGCACCACGACGGAGAGGATGAACATCCGTACGGCATGGGCTGAATTACCATGTTTCAAGGCGACGCCCCAGCGGATGCCGCCTAGAAATGCGAGGATGATGGCACCATAGGAGACGAGGACATCGCGCGCGTAGCCCGGCGTCCAACCGATGCGGCTTTCCATTTGCAAAGCGTAAAGTGCCGTCAAACCGATGAAGGGAATGAGCCCGAGGAGGCCAAGCCACAACGCCATGGGCGGGATTGAACGGTCATCGGTGTCGGCCTGAGGCTCATTATGGTGGGCATTCTGTGACATGAAACGCATCAATCCCTTCTGAAGATCACGCTGGCGAGCCAGCCGAAGCACAGCGCCATCGCGGCGGTGGCCATACCATACAAAACGCCATGATCGCGAGCCTCGCGGGCAATCAATTGTTCAAACCCGACTTTCCCGACGGTGAAGAAGGTTTCGGCCTGGGCAAGCCGGACGCCACCGGCAAAAAGCGAAACTTCGACATTATAGATGCCCAATGGCCCCGTGGCGGGTACATCAAGCGTGGCGCGGAAGACGTCGGGCGACAGGAAGGAGACATCGCGGTCGCGGATCGCATAGAGCCGGTCATCCTGCTTCAGTCGTATCAGCGCCGCCGCGAATCCATCGGCCTGCACGGCACCCTTAGGCAGGATGTAGTTGTCGAACCGCATGCCGAAACGATCCAGGAATTCGCTGTCGACGATTTCGGTAAAAGGGCGCGTCGATATCAATCCAAGTGTTGCTGGGATATTGGCGAATTTCTGCTGCTCGCGATTGAGCCAGATCGGACCAAAAAGTTCTTTCCGCCGTACGGTTACAAGTCCTGCCGGCCC
>JAIYCE010000001.1 GCA_027488155.1 Hyphomicrobiales bacterium
AGACAGTTGGAGGATGTGATGGCTGAAGAAGCTGCAGCAGCACCAGAAGAACAAGCGGAAGGCGCGCCCTCGAAGAAAAAGGCGATCATCAAGATCGTCTTGATGGTGGTGGCCGTGTTGTTCATCATTGGTGCCTCCGTCGGCGGCACCCTGCTCGCCACTGGTTTCTTCTCTAAGAAGGAACAGGCAAAGGAGGCGGTAGACGCACAACTTGAAAAGCTCGACGGCGAGCACGGCGGCGGTGGCGATGGCCACGGTGACGCTAAAGCCGGTGACGGCCATGGCGATGCCAAAGGCGGCGATGCTGCTGGCGCACCAGCTAAAGCCGGCGCCGAAGCACCGGCCAAAGAATTGGTCTCGCCAGATGCTGACAACCAGCGCTGGAAGTTCAACTACTACTCGCTGGAAAAGCCGATGCTGTCGAACCTGTCCGGTTCGCGTAAGGTGATGCAAGTCACGCTGACTATCATGACCCACTACGATGACCGGGTGATCAAGAACGTCAAGACGCACGAACTCGCACTGCGGGCTGGCATTCTCGATCTGATGCGCACCAAGACTGAAGCTGATCTGAAAGATCCGGATTTCCGTAAGCAATTAGCTGAAGAAATTCGTGTCGTGATCAACTCGCTGCTCGAGAAATACGAAGGCTTCGGCGGTATCGAAGAAGTCATGTTCAGCGAATTCGTGGTGCAGTAAACCACAGGCCTACTGATTAAAGACTGACATCATGGCTGAGACGAGCAATCTGCTGTCACCGGAAGAACTGGCCGCTTTGGCCGAGGGCGTTGACGACGGCACTATCGAGGTTGATACCGGCTTCAACCTCACCACCCGGGTCAAGAAACATGACCTGGCGAGTGAGGACAGCACGCTCGGCGTCAACACTTCCTCGATCGAGATGATCAACGAGCGTCTCGTGCGTTTGTTCCGTCTGGGTCTGATGGAGGTGCTGCGCACCAGCCCAAGAATCAATCCGTCACGCGCACAAATCGTTCGCTTTGGTGATTATCTGAAAGACCTGCGACCACCACTCGCGGTCAATACGATTCGCATCAATCCCTTGCGCGGATTCTCGCTAGTGACGATCGAGCCGACGCTGGTCTTCTCCGCACTGGACAATTTCTTTGGCGGTACCGGATCCGGCATGCCGGGCAGCCCGCGCCGCCGCGCCACTGATAAAGAAGGCGAACCGCTACCGGCTAACTGGTTGCCACCGACCCGTATGTTCACGCCGACTGAGTCGCGCATCGTGAAGATTATCCTCGAGGTGTTCTTCCGCTCGCTGAAAGAGGCTTGGGCACCACTGCTGTCGGTCGACTTTGACCATGTCGGCTCGGAGATCAACCCACAGTTTGCACAGATCGCTGATGAAAACGATCTGGTGATCATGTCGCGCTTCGAAACCGAGAGCGCCGGTGGCGTGAAGGGTTTTGTGGATCTGGTGTATCCGTATGCTTCGCTGAAGCCACTGCGTGATCTGCTGCGTAACCGTGTACAGGCTGATGGTAGTGAGGAATCTGACCAGAAATGGCGCAATGAACTCACCACCGCAGTTGGCGATTCGCTGCTCGACATTCAGGTTCTGCTCGGCACCGTGGTCGCACACTATGATCAAGTGAGCGGTTTGAAAGAAGGCGATCTGCTGTTCTTCAAGAAACCGGAACTCGCTACCATGATTATCGGCGGCCTACCCGCCTTCGAGTGCCAGGTAGGTATGTCTGGCCCTAATGTTGCCGTTCGCGTCGAACGCGCGACCAGCCCCGAAACCCTCTAACCACCGAGGAAGCATCATGAACGATACCGTCCAGGATAACGATAACGCGCTCGCCGAGCCACAAGCCGGTGCAATGCCGAACCACCAGATCAACCCCGAGGTTTTGCAAAACATTTCGGTTGCGATCAAGGTTGAAGTCGGTCGCACCAAGATGAAGATTCGCGATTTGCTGCGACTCACTCAGGGCTCGGTCGTCGAGCTGGAGCGTATCGCGGGTGAACCGCTCGACCTGCTGGTGAACGATACTGTAGTTGCACAAGGCGAAGTCGTCTTGGTGAATGATCGCTACGGCATCCGCCTCACCCGTGTGGTGCCGGCTTCTGACCGCATGCGCAATCTATAATTTCTTATTACAACCCGTACAAGGCACTTTCCATGGGCTCCACGAACTGGCTATACGTCGCGATGAATTTCGCGATTGTGCTCGCACTGCTCGGTGGCGTGCTTTACGTACTCAAGCGCATGCAGAGTGGCAATCTGCTCGGCATGCCGACGCGAAAGATCAAAGTGATTGAGATGGTCTCGGTCGCACCGCGTCAGAAAGTAGTGCTACTGCGCGTGAAAGACCAGGATGTGCTGATCGGCGTCTCGCCACAACAGATCAACGCAATTGCCACCTTCCCGGTTAGCGCCGACGAATTGCAAACGGAATCCAATCCTGCAGCTGCAACTGAAGAAGGCGGCAACTCATTAGCGCCAATGGCGCGGCGCTTGTCAGCCCTGCTGGCCGCAGCCCAGAACAAGGACAAGGTCTGATCATGGCGCGCCGAATCGCCCTCTTCCTGCTACTGGCACTGCCAGTACTATTGCCTGCAGTCGCATTTGCCCAAGGTATGCCGGTAGTTACCGTCGCAACCGGCAAGGGTGGCGTACAAGCTTACAGCCTGTCGCTGCAATTGCTGGCACTGATGACGGTGCTGACACTACTGCCGTCGATGCTGCTGATGATGACCGCATTTACCCGCATCATCATCGTGTTCTCGATTTTGCGGCAGGCACTTGGCACTGGCCAAACACCGCCCAATCAGGTGTTGGCGGGTCTTGCACTGTTCCTGACGCTGTTCATCATGCAACCGGTGATGAGCGATGTGTACAACAACGCGATCCTGCCTTATATGAATCAAGGCATGGCCTTCGAAGAAGCGCTGGAAAACGCCGAGAAACCGATTCGCGGTTTCATGTTGGCGCAGACGCGTGAAGAAGATATCGCCATGTTTATGGAAATCTCGCGCAACAAGAATGAACTCGAAGGTCCTGAGTCAGTGCCCTTCACTACCCTGGTTCCTGCTTTCATTACGTCGGAACTGAAAAGCGCCTTTACGATCGGCTTCCTGATTTATATCCCGTTCGTGGTGATTGATCTGATCGTGTCATCGGTACTGATGTCGATGGGTATGATGATGCTGTCACCGATGATGATCTCAATGCCGTTCAAATTAATGCTGTTCGTACTGGTCGATGGCTGGAGCTTGCTGATGGGCTCGCTTGCCTCGAGCTTCGCGATGCCCTAAGAAAAAAGAAGGAGACTCACATGGAAATCGCCACCGTCATTGATCTGGGTCGTAGCGCACTATGGGCGGTACTCCTCATCTCAGGCCCGCTACTGGTCGTTGCATTGGGCGTTGGTCTATTTATCGGTGTGATTCAAGCAGCCACCTCGATTAACGAGGCGACCCTCTCATTC
>JAIYCE010000026.1 GCA_027488155.1 Hyphomicrobiales bacterium
ATTGAGGATAGGGGCAGCTGATGGGCGGGCTCACGCGATTATTGACTTTCCTGAATAGTCTAACGGAACGGAATATTCCCTTTGTGCTGGGGAGTTTTCGGGATGATACGATCATGGTCAGTTTTGCTCTTTTCGGCGAGCGCTACGAGGTCGACTTTTTTGAGGACAATGAAGAATACTGCATTTTTGTCGGCGACGAGGGGCCCTCGGGCGATTTGACGCCTGTTCATAGGGCGATTGAAGCGTGGCAGTAATGGGTTGATGTTTGAAGGGATTTCACGTTGCGGGGGGTGAAGAGAAGCGTTCGTCATTGCGAGGAGCATCGTGACGAAGCAATCCATCTGTCAGCTTGCTCAAGGCCCGACATGGATTGCCGCGTCGGGCTGCGCCCTCCTCGCAATGACGCGTGGTGGTTTTGCGCACAGCGCCAAAGGCCGAATGGCCGCCGCCGGCTTTCCGGCGTTCAGAAAGAAAATGCTCGCGTCGGGCTGAAGCCCTCCTCGCAATGACGAGAGGTGGTTTTGCGCACATCGCCAAAGGCCGAATGGCCGCCGCCCAAGTCTAATCAAGCTAGCCGTTCCTTGCCGCTCGCACGCGCCCTCCCGTCTTGCCCCTAAGGCTGCTCTTCCCTAGTCTCCGGCCTCAAGAATAAGGGGGAGACCATGGCAGCGGGGGCTGTTGCGCTAGAGGGCGTCACCATCGCCTATCCTAATGGGTATGAGGCCGTCACAGCCGCCGATCTCGTGGTCGGGGAGGGGGAGTTCGTCTCTCTCGTTGGGCCGACGGGGTGCGGGAAATCGACCCTGCTGAATGCCGCCGCCGGGTTGATCGCGCCTGCCGCGGGCGCAGTGCGGATCTTTGGGGCGCCGCTTGCGGGGCTTAACCGGCAGGCTGGCTATCTCTTCCAGCAAGATGCGCTGATGCCGTGGAAGAATGCTGCTGACAATGTCGCCATTGGGCTTGAGGCGGCCGGGGTGCTGCGCAAGGAAGCGCTGGAGCGCGCCCATGTCTGGCTGACAAAGGTAGGCCTCAAGAGTTTCGGCGACCGCTACCCGCACCAACTCTCCGGCGGCCAGAAGAAGCGCGTCGCCATGGCGCAAATGCTGATCCGCGACCCGAAGATTTTGTTGATGGACGAGCCCTTCGGGCCGCTCGACGCGCAGACGCGGCAGATCATGGGCAATCTCTTGCTCGACCTGTGGGCGGCGGACAAAAAGGCGCTGATCTTCGTCACGCATGATCTTGAAGAGGCGATTGCGTTGTCCGACCGCGTTGTCATCATGTCGTCAGGGCCGAAAGCGCGCATCATCGGCGACCATCGCATCGATCTGCCAAGGCCGCGCAATGCGCTTGATATCAGGCTCGATCCGCATTTCCATGAAATCCAACAAAAAATCTGGGCGCAGCTGCGCGAAGAAGTGATCAAAGCCTATGGGGATGCCGCATGATTGCGCGTCCTAAACTGATCGCTATGCAAATACTTGTTGCCTTTACGCTGGTCGGCATCTGGTATGTCGGTTCGTCCGTGCCGATTTTTGGGACGTATTTTTTTTTTTTTTTCTTTTTCTCGACGCCGCAGGATGTGTTTTGGCGGATCGTGAAGATGTTTTCAGGCACGACCATCTGGCGCCACATCGGCATCACGCTGACCGAAACGATGCTGGCTTTCGTAATCGGTTCGATTGCTGGCGTCGTGTTTGGTTTCTGGTTTGCACGCAAGCCGCTCGTGGCCGCCGTGTTCGATCCTTATTTGAAAATGGCGAATGCTCTGCCGCGTGTCGTGTTGGCGCCAATCTTCATGCTGTGGCTCGGGCTTGGTATTTGGTCGAAAGTGGCGCTTGGCGTCACGCTCGTATTTTTCATCGTCTTCTTCAACGTCTATCAAGGTGTGAAGGAGGTGAGCCCCGTGGTTCTCGCCAATGCGCGAATGTTGGGACTCAATGAGCGGCAATTGTTCCGCCATGTCTATTGGCCATCCGCGTTGAGCTGGATGTTCTCATCGCTCCATACATCCGTCGGCTTCGCGCTCGTCGGCGCGGTCGTTGGTGAGTATCTGGGGGCCGCAGCTGGATTGGGTTATCTCATCCATGAGGCCGAGGGCGTGTTTGACGTGACGGGCGTATTTGCTGGCATGGCGATTCTTGCCGCTTTTGTTTTGGTGGTGGATGCTGTGGTGACGCAAATTGAAAAGGCACTTCTGGTCTGGCGGCCGGAAGCAACACAAAAAGGCTAAGGGGGAGTGAGATTCATGACAATGATCAGACGGAATTTTATCGCGGCAGCAACAGCTCTTGCGCTGGGCGGCACGGCGATGGCGCAGGCACCGGAAAAGAAAGACGTGAAGCTTGGCGTCGGCGGTAAGGCGCTTCTCTATTACCTGCCGCTGACGGTGGCCGAAAAGAAAGGCTTCTTCACCGAACAGGGGCTGAATGTCGAAATTTCTGATTTCGCCGGTGGCGCAAAATCGTTGCAGGCCTTGATTGGCGGTTCAGTCGATGTGGTAACCGGCGCCTATGAGCATACAATTCGTATGCAGGCGAAGGGGCAGGACATCGTTGCGGTCGTCGAGCTGGGTCGGTTTCCTGGCATTGCTGTAGGCGTAAAGGCAGACAAGGCGGGCAATTACAAGACGCCAGCCGATTTCAAAGGCATGAAGATCGGTGTGACCGCGCCGGGTTCTTCAACAAACATGTTGATGAATTTCGTGCTCGCGAAATCGGGACTCTCATCCTCCGATGTGTCTTATATCGGTGTCGGCTCGGCGGCCTCGGCCGTTGCGGCAGTGAAGAAGGGTGAGATCGATGCCATCTCTCATCTCGAGCCAGTTCTGTCGATGCTGGAACGCAGCGGCGAGATCAAGATCGTGATTGATACGCGTACGGAAAAGGGCACGATCGATTTGTTCGGTGGCTCCAACCCGGCAGCCGTTCTCTACATGAAACGTGACTTCATGCAGAAGAATCCGAATACGGTTCAGGCGCTCACCAATGCACTCTATAAAGCGCTTGTCTGGATCAACAAGGCAACGCCGGAAGAGATTTCGACAGTGGTGCCGCCTGAATATCTCCTCGGCGATAAGGATCTCTACATTCTCGCGGTGAAGAATTCGAAGCCGACCTATTCCCAGAACGGCATCGTTTCGGCGGCTGGCATGAAGAGCACGAACGATATGCTAGTGCAGTTCGATGAAGAGATGAAGAACGCGAAAATCGATCTGTCTAAAACCTTTGATGACCGCTTTGCCAAGAAAGCGGCTGAAACGATCAAATAATGCCCGGTGCTGGAACGGATACATCACGACCGGCCCGCGAAGGCGGGCCGGTCATTATTTTAGTTGAACCGCAATTAGGCGAAAACATTGGCATGGCGGCACGCGCCATGGCGAATTTTGGCCTGACCGAAATGCGGCTCGTACGACCGCGCGGAAATTGGAAACATCAGAAAACGATGGCGACAGCGGCCAATGCGGGCTTTGTTGTCGATGCCGCGCAAGTATTTCCGGATTTGAAATCGGCGATTGCCGACCTTCAATTCGTCTATGCGACGACGGCGCGCGAACGCGGGCAAGGTAAGCCTGTCGTTGGACCGCAAGAGGCAGGAACCGCAATGGCCACGCGCCTCGCTGCGGGCGAAAAAATCGGCGTGCTGTTCGGGCGCGAGCGCACGGGGCTTGAGAATGATGACATCGCGGCAGCGGATGAAATTTTGACCTTCCCGGTTAACCCGCGCCATGCTTCGCTTAATCTGGCGCAGGCGGTTTTATTGACAGGTTATGCTTTTGCACAAGGCACGGCGATACCGCTGCCTTTCACACGCAAAGAGACTTGGCCGCCTGCGGATCGCGAAACAGTTCTCTCCTTCTTCGAATATCTCGAAGAGGTTTTGGCGGAGCGTGGCTTTTTCCGCCCTGCCAATAAGAAGCCGGTGATGAGCCGCAATCTGCGCAACATCTTCCACCGGATCGGCATGAGCGAGCAGGATGTTCGCACCTTACGGGGTATGATCGTGAGGTTGGTCGAAGGCCCACGTGAACCGCAGACCAAGAAGCGGCGAGGGCCGAAGCAACCACCGAAAGGGTGGCGCGGAGAGCCCGAGCTGGAGTAATTTACCCGTCGGTAACCTCGCGGCGGCCATAGTGCCCGGGTTATGCGTGTCGATCTTCTGGCAGGAACCCTGTATCAGGCGGGAACGGTACCGCCCATGAAACAGCATCCGACTGTTCTCGTTTTCGATTCTGGCCTTGGAGGCCTGACCGTCTTCCGCGAAGCGGTGAAGGCGCGGCCGGATGCGCGCTTTGTGTACGCGGCTGATGATGCGGCCTTTCCCTATGGCCGGTTCGACGAAGCCTCGCTCGTTGTCCGTATTGTGACTGTTATCGAGCGGCTGATCGGGCATTATGCACCCGATCTCGTCGTTGTGGCGTGCAACACGGCTTCCACCATCGCGTTACCGGCGCTGCGAGCGCGGTTTTCCGTTCCTTTCGTCGGTACAGTACCCGCCGTGAAACCTGCCGCTGAGGCCTCCCAATCCCGCCTCATTTCGGTACTCGGCACTCCGGGAACGGTGAAGCGTGAATACACCGCCGCACTCATTCGCGAGTTTGCGGCAGGGTGCGATGTGACGCTTGTGGGCGCGCCGCGCCTTGCAACACTCGCCGAAGCAGCGTTGCGCGGCGATGAGGTTACCAATGCCGCTCTCTTGGCCGAGATTGCGCCTTGCTTTGTCGAGAAGGGAGGGCTGCGGACGGATGTCGTGACCCTGTCCTGCACCCATTACCCGCTGCTGCGCGACCGTCTCGAAAGGCTCGCGCCATGGCCCGTTCGGTGGATCGACCCGGCCCCGGCCATCGCTCGGCGGATGGCGAGCTTGATGACGCCGATCATCGCGACCGACCCGGCACCGGATGCTCTGGCCGTTTTCACCGGGGGACACATGGCCGCTGACGGGCTTGGCCCTGTTCTGAAGCAATTTGGCCTTGTTGCCATGAGGGTCGATCCGCTGCCCCTGCATTGACGCCCCTTCGGCCATCGTCCCAAAGGGCGCAGACGGGTGTGATTGGACGTGTTGCGGCCTCATCCCGTCAGCCTTTCCGCCTCATCGATGCCTCAGCCAAAAAAGATCCTCAGACGCTCTCCCGCAGGCGCTTTCGGTTGACAGGGCGGGGGCTTACGCCTAGAAACCGCCCCACAGAGGCGGGGCGCGAGCTCCGCCCTTGTGTTTAACGCACCCGTGACCTGCCATTCGCGTGGCCGGTCTGTCGCCGGAGAAATCCGGAAGAGGAGGGCGCGTTCCTCAATCTTTTGACACTTAACGAGGAACAGCGATGTCAAAGCGCGTCCAGGCCAAGTACAAGATCGATCGCCGTATGGGCGAAAATATCTGGGGCCGCCCAAAATCCCCCGTCAATCGCCGCGAATACGGCCCCGGCCAGCATGGCCAGCGCCGCAAGGGCAAAATGTCTGACTTCGGCACGCAGCTGCGCGCCAAGCAGAAGCTCAAAGGCTATTACGGCAATATTTCCGAAAAGCAGTTCCGCGGCTATTACGAAGAAGCGCTGCGCCTGAAGGGCGACTCGGGTGAAAACCTGATCGGCTTGCTTGAGCGCCGTCTCGATGCCGTTGTGTACCGTGCGAAATTCGTGGCGACCGTGTTTGCCGCGCGCCAGTTCGTGAATCACGGTCACATTCGTGTAAACGGCAAGCGCGTCAACATCGCTTCCTATCAGGTGAAGCCGGGCGACGTGATTGAAGTGAAGCAGGCGTCGAAGCAGCTCGCAGTCGTCCTCGAAGCCAATGCACTCGCCGAGCGCGATGTGCCGGACTACATCGAGGCCGATCACAACAAGCAGACGGCGAAGTTCGTCCGCGTTCCGACGCTCGCCGATGTGCCCTATGCGGTGCAGATGGAGCCTTCGCTGGTCGTCGAATTCTATTCGCGCTGATAAAACGAGCTTTTAGAACACAGCATCTCGCTGTGTTTCCAAGAATTAAGGCGTCAACATATCTTATGTTGGCGCCTTTTTTGTTACACATGTGTTACACAGAACAAAGCGTGAACTGTTTTAAAATAGGCTGACTTTGTTTTGGTGAACGGCTTGGACGCGCACGCGATTGTACACGTTCGCTACACAACCATCGGAAACCGTCGGAGCGATTTTGGGTGATACCGAATAAGGTGGGGGGTGTCCAAAGCGGTGGAATAGCCTGTGGGTTTATTTGGGCAAAAGACAGGGTTGCTCGCTTTTGGACTGCAGTTTAATGATCAGATTGAAGTTAAGTTGAAGGAGTGACTTATGAAAGTCCTCAATATTCTTTATGCTTTTGGTTTAGCGGCGTTCGTTTCGCTGCTGTCAGTGCCGTCTCAGGCAAAGCAAGTTAAAGTGGCCGCTGTAGAGTTTTCTCCGCAGTCGCCTGGATTTGAAAATAATGTAAAGGGCCTCGTAGAGGTCACGACGCAAGCGGCCCAAAACGGCGCAAGACTCATTGTGCTCCCTGAAGTTGCAACTACCGGTTTTATTTATGCAAATCCGGCTGCCCTTGAGCCTTATTTGGATACGATACCCGGAAAAACAACTGCAGCTCTCGAGCCAATCGCGCGCCAATATAATGCGTATATTGTCGTCGGCTTGTATGAAAAGGACAAGGTTACAGGCCTCACTCATAACGCAGCAGTCTTGATAGGACCTAAGGGAGTTATTGGAAAGTATCGCAAGAATCAGCTTCCGCCGGGTGATTTTATTCTCTCTTCGCCGGGCAATTTAGGCTTTCCAGTTTTCGAAACAGATATTGGAAAAATTGCACTTCTTATCTGCTTCGATGATACGCGCCTCCAAAATCTATTATTACCGAACTTGCGAGGTGCAGATATTCTGGCCATGCCAATTGGCTCTGACTCTATGCCAGCGTTTGAAGGTGCCTCCACTTATGGCAATCATTCAACAATTGCCAATGTCGCAACTGTCGCCGGCTGGTTAGGTGTTAATGTCGTTGCAGCGAACGTAATTGGCATAGAAGGTGCACCAAAACTCGGTGTCACTCAATTTCGTGGCGGTGCTTCAATCTGGAATAGCAAAGGTGAGCGTCTAGCTGCAGGTCCTGTGACTACATGGAATCAGCCTCGTAAGGCACAAACAATCTATGCAACGATTAATATCGAAGATAAGAGTTTGCAGAAAGACTATTGGCTTAAGACGAGACGGCCCGAGCTCTACAAAGCCTATAATCATTTCCATATGCCTGTTGACCCCTTTGCAAATGAAACGCCACGACAGATTTCAGCACTTTTGGTTCAATATGAGTCTCAGCCTGAAGCTATCCAAGAAAACTACACAAAGGTTGAATCACTTATTCGCGAGCAAACATTTAGCTCAAACATCATAGTATTGCCCCTTAATCCCTTTTTGGGACAGGTAAAGCTTGATAAAGATAATATTGCAAAACATGCCGAGCCTTTGAAAGGTTCATCCTATCAACTAGCGTCTAATCTAGCGAAAAAGTATAAAACTTATTTGCTATTCACGATGCCAGAGCGTGACGGCAATCAGTTTTATCAAACAGCAGTCTTGTTTGATTTTAATGGTAATGAGGCTGGCGTTTACCGCAAATCACACCTGAATGAATCTGAGCGTATTTGGGCTCAGCCCGGTCATGATCTGCCTGTTTTTTCAACGGGTGATTTAGGTCGGATTGGAATAATGATTGATGATGAGGTCCGAATTCCTGAAATCGCAGAAGTTTACGCGTTGAAGCGTGCCGATCTTATTCTCATTCCAGCAATGTTTAATCAGAAGGAATATGGTAGCGCTGTAAATATTCCAGCTGGCCTTGTACCGCCTGGAAATGATCGTGGGATGGCCATTTGGTATAGTATTGCAAAATACTCTCAAGCTTACACTCTAGTCGCAAATTATTTAGGTGGCCTCAATGGTGACGTGGGGCAAAGTGCAGTTTACTCCTTAACGCCTGAAGCTGGATATTCTCCCCCTAACATCGCTCCCGATAAGGTTGTTGGTCATCCCGTTTTGTTTACGACCCATTCGAACCAAACGGTTTGGCTCAATCAGCAGCGCTTGCTTGTGACGCGCCGTTATGATTTAGCCGCGCCACTAACACTTGACATGCAGAACCCTTGTTTTATGGAATGGAAATCCAATGCAACTGCGCGTGGATTATGCCCACAACTATCAGAGTAATAGTTTTTGTATGGCCTAAAAATCTTGCCGAGAATCCGTTGTCTGGATGTGGAGTTAACAGCTAGAAAAGGTTGGATTGATCGTTTATTGCGCTATAGCGAGCGTGGACCTAACAAGTCCAACCCCACTGAATAAATCTGTCTAACCTAGATAAAGCCTAGAGTTTCAGTATGAGTAAGCAAGAACGCGTTGCCGTTTTTATCGACAGTGCCAATCTTTATGCAGCCACACGATCGCTTGAATTCGATACTGATTACCGCAAGATGCTGGCCGAGATGAAGAGCTGGGGGGCGCCTCATTCGTGTATTTTACTACACAGCGATCGTTGAAGATGAAGAGTATTCTTCCATTCGCCCGCTGCTGGATTGGCTTGATTATAACGGCTTCACTGTGGTGACCAAGAACGCCAAGAGCTACACCGACGATACGGGTCGTCGTAAGATCAAAGGTAATATGGACATTGAGTTGGCTGTTGATGCTTTGGAATTAGCGCCGCACATCGATCATGCGTATATCTTCTCGGGCGATGGCGATTTTACACGTGTTGTTCACGCGATGCAGCGTAAAGGTGTGCGTGTGTCGGTAGTATCCTCGCTTGCCACTCGTCCACCCATGATTGCTGATGAACTGCGTCGTCAAGCTGATGAGTTGATCGATATCAAGCATTTAGTAGATAAAATTGGGCGTGATCCTGAGGCGCGTGCTGAGCGGATACGTAAGCGTGCTGAAGCAGAAGCTGATGCTGAATAAAAATATATTTTACTCGATCCAAATAGAAGTATGCTCAGTCTTGATGATCGCTCATTCTCACATTTTACTCGAGGCCTGCGTTATTCACAGCTTGTGTGGGTGAGCAGCAGGACTGCGCGACTTGTCTGACGATCCTATCTTTCAAGGCTAAAAAAATAAAAGATATTCTGCTTGCTATCGTCTGGCATTGAGCAGAGGGTCATTTTGTCAGGCGAATAGAACCTGATTTTCATCACGAGGAACATAATCAAATGGTTACGACAAAGATTTCAGCAGCCGATATGCGGAGCAAGTGGAGTAAGTTCAGTGAGTCAGAGTCAGAGGCCATTAAAACGGTTGACGCTCTCGCTACGCAAGTCAAGAAGTCTTATGGGCTTCCGAAGGAAAAGGCTCACTCTGAAGTCACTGCTTGGGTTGGGCAGCGAACCTTCTAAACTTCATTACTAGCTCTGAAAGCATGATATACGTGCGGGGCGGTCAAATTGCCGCCCCTCATTTCATATTCATCGCGATCTCGTGGATGAATGAGAGCGATCATCGCCATCTATCACAGGGTGGCTTAGATCACGTATCAATTTTTCGCGATCCAATTAAAAAAGGGGCGGTCCAGGTGATTGTCCATTCTCACTTCGTGATCTAAGCTCGCTTTTAAAACAGCGTTTTGTACAAGCGAGACCTAGAGTTTTTTTTGCAATACGACATTACAAATTGGGTTGAGTTACTAAAGACTAATTTTACAGCAGAATTGAGCAGTACTTATCATGATCGATATGACGCACGCGAAGGATCAGGTTTCCGTCGCAGACGGGCAAATCACGCTTTATCGGCGTGATGATGTCAAAGACCCCACATGGCAATGTCGCATTCGAGTGAAGGGCCACCGAGGCTATATCCGCAGGACAACGGGTCAGAAGGATTTGGCTAAGGCCGAGTAAGCTGCGTGGCAGATCCTGGGTGAGCTCAATCAAAGAACCAGCCAGAACCTGCCTTTGAAGAACAAGAACTTCATGGAGGTTGCTACCAGTTTTCTCAGGGATGCCGAGACACGGCATCGAGAGGGGAGAACCAGTGAAGGCCGGTTCCTCGTCGTTCAGGGGACACTCAAACGGTACCTGATCCCTTACTTTGGCAGGAAAGAGATCACGCTCATTCAGAAGAAAGAGCTGATGGATTACCGGAAGTGCCTTCAGGACCGATTCCGAGGACTATGTCTTCTGCCACAAAGGACAGCCTGCCCATCGTCGATTGGACTAGCCTCTCATCCCTGATCAAAGCCGAAGGGTTTGAGAGGAACATGAACGGCAACAAGCGCAGCATCTATAGCCTACTGCATACCTAAGCGACGCTTCGGCTTGAGGACCGCACCAACGTCTATTGGCCAAGCAGAACATGGGTAAGTCCGTGACCATGATTGAGCGGCATTATGGCCAGCCCCGCGTTCTCGCCGGCATTGAGTATCAGACGGCGCGGCCTAGAAAAGCTTCAACAACTCCTGCGACGGTCACAACCGCGACTTCTGCTGGGGATTTGGTGCCGGACGGGGCAGTGGATCCTACACCCGCCCTTCAGGCGGATGAAGACTAATGCCGCAATACAAGATTATCCTTCTGCTTAACGCCAGAGCACAGACATCACCGATATAATCCCCCTCAAAATCGAAGCCAATAACGCCATCCACGCCAAGGCTATCCTGCAGGAGGAATATGGTAACGATGCAGTTAAATCAGCGGCGCGTGATGCGAGGTTGCTCAAATACGTCAAAGCCAAGGTATAACGAAGATAGTGACCGATGCATCTAACGACAATTCTAGGGTACTGCCATGCGTCTCGATAAATTTTTAAAGTGTAGATGAAGCATTGGTGGACAAAGATACTTTTCACATTGTATGCGCGGTTGTTGGAAGATGTGGTGTCTCGCCGTTGGTTTTTGATGAGCTGCTCGTTCTTGGATTCCTGTTAGGTGTAACGGAGATGCTTGCCGATAACGTCAAAACAATTACCGCTATACGTGGCATTTCGTTCTACTGATACATTGATCCGCGTTTCATCCTAGTCAAAGCACAAGCCCAATTAAGTTAATGGGACTTGGCTTGCTTTATCCTTGGTATGGCGGCTTATCGCTAAAATAAGAAAAAGCAAGCAAAGCCATAAACCAGGGTACAACCAGAGAAATCACCCAAGCACTTCCTTCTGGTGCATAACCGGTCGCACCCTTTGTTGCCCATGCTGCAATAATGATAGTCAGTATGACACCGCCAAGCGTCAATGGTAAAAGCATAGGGCTATCGGAGGTCGATGAGCTGATCGCCTTTGGTACTGCCAGATGACCTGTTTTTACAAGTTTCTCTGATGTATTGCCATAAACGAGCGAGGCTGTGATCCGCATTGAGATCAAGACGGCGGCTGCAAAGAGAACACCTGAAGCGGCCATTTGAAATGTACCGCTCATGATGTGACCGGATGCACAGCCGCCAGCCATACGAGCGCCAAACAAGACCATAAAGCTGCCGACAAAAACGCCGCATGCACGCAGCAACTGCGAATTGCCAAAGCGGTTCTGCCATGACGGCGGTACAACATTACGAAACGCTGTGTAGCGTTTTGAGAGTAGTGTGGCAGCACAAAATCCACCCAGATATGTGCCTAGATCTGAAAAGGGCTCCCATCCAACGGTCGCTTGAGTGATTTTTGAATATTCAATGGTTGGCGCCATAAATGACACAATCCAAGAATAAGTAGTAGACTCACCAAAAATTTGATGAAGGAAGAGACCAAGGACCACGATAAGCCCAATCGACACAGCGATACCGATATGCACTATCGAGAATGTGTTTGGCTCAGCTGTAAATGCTCTTGCAATTGTGATTGCGAAGCTATCTTTTCTCGCGATAGATCCTTCGAGCAGATAAGCAGCGGTATCGTCACGACGTGCGCTTAGAATTGGATTATCGTCGCTATGTCCTGGCATACTCTTGAGTTGGGAAAAGAGCGGAGCAACTGGGATATCAGGATAGCGTGGAACGATCCATGCGATAGCCAAGAGTGCGAGCGAGAAGGGGATTGCAATCAGCAAAATTGTGGAAGTTTGGGTTGCTTCAACGGTTTTACCAGATATGAGAATCTGCCCCAGATTACCCGTGTTAACGAGCCAACGGCCTATTTCTGTGTCTGACAATAATGTCCATGCAAGAGCGCCTAAAAGTCCGGCAGGTATCGCATACACTGCATCACGGCGGCCTTCACCGAGCGCCATCCATTCAGAGCCCGGGAAGTATCCTGAGATGGCCATGCCAGCCCCAAATAAAGCGCCGCCAATTAAGATCCCCCAAATGTAAAAGTCTTTAAGACCGAAGTGCATTTCGAAGCCATATGCATGAAGGCCGTAGAGCACAAAAATAGCAATCGGGCCTGCAATTGAAATGCAGTCAAGAAAAAGGCGATCTTTCCAACGGGCAAGGCGGATGATGGATTCTGGATTGCTCATCCCCCACATCGAGGCCGCGAAGCCGATCCAGAAGCCGATGAGAATACCAACCCACTGTGGTGCCGTTACGGAAACCATTGAAATTTCTCCAAGAAAGCAATCGATGAATAGCACAAAGCCCAGTAAATTACAGCACTCCGCTTCCCGATTAGCGGCTGCTTAAGGGCGGTTCATTTTAATTAATTAGTCGGGCCAAGCCGATTGATAGCTGCTTGCGCCTGGTTGAGATTAATTCCAAAGCCAATCCACAAACCACTCGATACAACGTAACTGAGCTACCAAAATCGCATAAGCCTCTCAAAGCACCAGTTGCAGCAAAAGTGCCCGTCAAACCTAAGACTAAAATGATCAAGTCTTTACCACAGGATAAAACTATGGTGGCCAGCACGTAGTAAATGATCAAATGCACGTGCAGTAGGGTGAAAGGCCTGCGCCAGTCTCAGAGTAAATGTTACGACGGGCTTATAGCCAGAAGGCTGCTAACGAGGAAATGATAGTTCAGACATAAAGATCACGATTTGTTATTGATCCTTTGTCTGGTTTTCTCCCTGCTTGACGGCTATCAATGACTTACCCATGTCATGTCAATCAGCGATTTTGATTTTTTTACTATTTCAGAGTTTTTCAGGAATTTTACTATACGATAGTCAGTTGTCTTTTCTATCGTACAAAATAAAAAATATTCCCTAAAATATCAGAATGTTGTTCTTTTGAGGTTCTGTATTGTTTTTGTTAGGAATTGTATTTTCCATAAATATGTTTAGGGCATTTGTCACAGCGATGCGAGCCTTGTGTGATAGGCCAGAATAATTTGCTCGCTGGTCGTCTAGCGGAAAAGTAGAGTCATGTGCTGTATGGATCAAAAAATGTATGTAAGAATAGGTACTATATCTAGTTTTCATTCGAAGGGTTACGCGCTAATAAGGTAAAGCGATTTGAATAGATGGGAGCATTCTATGAGTTATCAATCAGCCCACGAGGAAGTTCATTTCATTAACCGATCCGGCTGGTTGCGTGCGGCTGTTTTAGGCGCCAACGATGGAATTGTATCTGTTTCCTCTTTGATAGTTGGGGTCGCTGCCGCTGATCCGGATCCGTCCGGTGTATTGATTGCAGGCGTTGCTGGATTGGCAGCTGGTGCGATGTCGATGGCAGCTGGCGAGTATGTCTCAGTCAGTTCTCAATCTGACATTGAAGCGGCGGATATTGCCAGAGAGAAGCAAGCCTTGATTGACACGCCGCAAGCTGAAGAGATGGAACTTGCCTCAATTTTTGAGTCGCGTGGTTTGTCGCCTTCAACAGCAGCGCTAGTAGCAAGAGAGCTCACAGAAAAAGATGCTTTAGGCGCTCATGTTCGGGAAGAGTTAGGTCTCTCGGAAGTCCATGCAGCTAATCCTATTCAGGCCGCTTTCGCTTCTGGCCTAACTTTTTCTGTTGCGGCAGCCCTCCCTGTTGTCGCAGCAATGCTTGCACCTACCGGACAGATTATCTGGACAGTTGTCACAGCAACGTTGGCTGCTTTAGCGGCCCTTGGTGCGTTAGGAGCGCATGCCGGCGGAGCACCTAAGTTGCCTGCAACAATACGTGTCCTGTTCTGGGGCGCTGCAGCTATGGCCATTACCGCCGGGGTCGGCCACATTTTTGGTGTAAAAGTTTAATTCTAAGATGCGGATGCCAAGCTCTACACAGGCCGTACCTTTGGGCGCATTGCCGTTCTCGCTAAACGTTTAGTGGGGAAGAGCAAGAATACGCTGTAGTACGCTCTTAAAGCTTGTGTGGCTGTCCTGCCGCCTTAAAGTTGAGCAATTATCGTGGTGCCAAGCTGGGGTGGCGATGGTGTAAAATCGGCATGCGGATGATGCCTGCCTTAAGATTTTTAAGCCGGTGGAGCTGGATCTGTCTGGTGGGGTGGATAGTGCGAGACCTATCCGTGCTCACCTTAGGAGAATGGATATAACGAGCGATTTATTGGCAGGCTCCTTCGCGAAGTGGTCAACACCGATTGGTTTAGTTCATTCGTTTAGGTCCAAACCGCCATCAATCAATGGCTGAATCAATACAATCAAATCATTCCTCATCAGGCCCTGCCCATCCGTTTGCCGGTACCCAAAACTATCTTAGAGCTGCACCCGATCACCACTCTACATCAAAGGGGGCTGGATACCTTGTCGAAGTTTGTCTGCGCGACAATAATTGACTTAGATTGGCGAACCGTTTTGTGGGGCAAGTTTGGCAGGACAAAGCATGACGTTTCAGAATGGTGATATCTTGTTTCAAGATTTGGGCTGTGGTGCTGTCTATGATGCCATCAACGGGGTTACCCGTGGTTATGCAGACGCAGAGCTCAATCACTGCGGCATCGTTCGCGTATCTCAAGATGGTGTTTTTGTTATAGAGGCCATATCGCCTAGGGTGCATGCCGTTCCCATTAAAGTTTTTTTGAATCGCAATGTTGATAACAAGAATAGGCCTACAGTTATGATTGGGAGAGTGACTGAAGACGTTTATAGCTTAGTGCCTGCTGCTGTAGAATTTTGCTTTGCAAGAACCGGACTTATGTATGACCCACTTTTCATGCCGGGTGAGGCTAATTTCTATTGCAGTGAGTTGATTGTGGAGGGGTTCCGTGTCGCTAACGGCGGCAATGCTGTGTTTCCCAAAAATCCGATGACCTTTAAAAGTCCGGACACAGGTAAGATACTTCCGTTTTGGATTCAATATTATAGCCGCTTTGGGGTTGAGGTTCCCGAAGGTGTCCCCGGGTCGAACCCTGGAACGCTTTCATTGGATCCTCGCATTCAAATCATTGATCAGCTTGGGAGTATCCGCGGGGCTCCAATACCCTGATGTCTTGAATGAGATGATGCTCGAGGCTGACCCAAAAAATGCCCTGACTTTGTAGTGTCGCTATCTCTAGGCGTCTGCCCTTTAGTTCCGTTAGGTCAACGGTCTCATTCCGTGAGTAAGGCCCAAATCCGATTGCTGCAAAATTTTTAGGCAATCCTTATCCCAATGTCGATTTCGAGCCACCTCACATAACCCGTTGGTCCACAATCATGGCTCAACTTAGCAGGGGCACGACACTGTCCGCTAATCTTGAAAGAATTCCTATTAAAAATACTGATTTATGTAGAATTTTTTAAAAGCTCTGTTAGCCTAAGTTAAATCTTGGGAGTTGGTCTGATGATTAAGTTGGTTGTGGGCGTAGTGGCCCTTTTCGGTTTTGTTTTGCCAATGCATGCGCAGACGACGGCGCTTAGTACGCCACCTGCCATGGTTTCCACCATGTCACAGGACGAGATCAATGCATTTGGC
>JAIYCE010000078.1 GCA_027488155.1 Hyphomicrobiales bacterium
CGCGCTCGCAGCCAATGCCGACGGCGTTCATTTAGGCCAAACCGATATGGACCCGAAAGATGCCCGCAAATTGCTTGGCCAAGACGCGATGATTGGGTGGACATTGAAGACGGCGACACATGCTCGCGCACTCGCCGAACAGCCGGTTGATTACGCGACGATTGGTGGCGTATTTGCGACAACAAGTAAGAATAACCCCGACCCTCCCCTTGGGCTGGAAGAGTTCTGCGCCGTCTTAGCGGTTGCGCGTCAGAGCAAGCCTATTCCGATCGGTGCTATTGCAGGAATCAATCTCGCTAATGTGGCGTCAGTGATGGCAGCGGGAGCCGATGGTGTAGCGGTGATTTCTGCTTTGTTCGCCAGTGATGATCCCAGCGCAGCTGCGCATGAACTGAGGCAGAGAATTGAGGGAGCACGAGTGTCATCATGACAGCAATCGCGTTGACCATTGCCGGGTCGGATTCGTCTGGCGGGGCTGGCCTCCAAGCTGACCTGAAGACATTCTCTGCGCTCGGCGTTTATGGGGCTAGCGTCGTGACGGCGATCACAGCGCAGAATACGCGCGGGGTGCAAGCAGTTCATAACATACAAACGGCAATGATTACCGCGCAGATGGACAGCGTGTTTAATGATCTTGCCATTGGCGCTGTGAAGATTGGGATGCTTTCGACGGCTGAGATTATTGAAACAGTGGCAGCAAGCTTACTGCGCCATAAGGCTAAAAAGATCGTCCTTGATCCAGTGATGGTGGCAACCAGCGGAGATCTTCTCCTTGATCCGGGCGCAGTTGGAGTTTTGTGCAACGATCTTTTGCCTCTTGCAACGATCACAACGCCCAACCTGCCAGAAGCCGCTCGCATGTTAACAACAAGCGTAGCACAAACACAGGATGAAATGATCGCGCAAGCGAAAGCGCTGCGTACATTAGGCGCGCGTGCCGTTCTGCTGAAAGGGGGGCATGGATCTGGCGCTGAGTGCACAGACATCCTCGCGACAGAGGAAGGCATTGAGATATTTACAGCGCCACGCATTATAACACGCAATTCCCATGGCACTGGCTGCACATTGGCGGCGGCAATTGCCGCACAATTGGCGCTTGGCTTAAACTTACGCGATGCGGTTGCAGCCGCAAAATCCTATGTAACATCCGCAATCGGTAAGGCAGATACACTTCTGATTGGTCATGGCTCTGGCCCGGTACATCACTTCCATGCAATCTGGTAAGCATTTTACACGCCGCTTGGCTTTAGGCACCGGATTTGCGGCTTTGGCGGCACCCTCCGTCGTGCGCGCAGCATCTCTCCGCTGGCGTCTGGTGACATCATGGCCCAAAAACAGAACTGGGCCAGCCCTTTCGGCGCGTCGCATTGCCGAACGCATCGCACGCATGAGTGGCGGCCGTGTACAGATTCAGGTCTTTGCTGCCGGTGAAATCGTTCCCGCCTTTGCGACGCTCGATGCTGTTTCATCTGGCGTAGTCGAGCTTGCACACACAGCATCACTTTATTGGCAAAATATCTTTCCTGCAGCCGGCCTCTTTACGACTGCACCATTTGGGTTGGGGCCTGTTGAACATCAAGCTTGGATTGAGTTTGGTGGCGGACAGACACTGTGGGATGAGCTTTATGCTTCGCGCGGCGTACGCCCTTTTCTTGCCGGAAACACGGGCCCGTCGATGGGCGGTTGGTTTCGTAAGCCCATCGTCAATGTCGATGACATAAAAGGACTTCGTATTCGGGTGCAAGGACTTGGAGCTGAAGTTTACCTGCGATTAGGCGCAACGCCGATCGCAATATCGCCAGCCGAGATACTACCTGCGATCGAAAAGGGTGTAATCGACGCCGTCGAGTTTCTTGGCCCCGCAAGTGACCTTGATACGGGAATTGTGCGCTATGCACCGCATTATTATAAACCAGGGTTCAACAAGCCAAATGGTGCAAGTGAATTATTAATCAGTCAGACCTTATGGGACAGCCTGACCAGCGACCTTCAGGCTATCATCGCGGAAGCTTGCCGCGCCGAGCATGGCCAAGGATTGGCTGAAGCAACTCAAACAAATGCAACGGCGTTGATGACATTGTTCCAAACATCTTCAATGAAGATTGAGAGCTTTCCGGAACCGGTCTTAACCGACGCCTTGAATGCGACCCGTGGTCTTATGAAAGCGATATCCGACCGTGATAACCTCTCTCATCGGATCGTAGCGAGCTATACCCAAGCACAGTTACAGCTTCGTGGTTGGTCATGGCTGAGTGCAGATATGACAGCACAATTGGCACGGCTGACGAGATTATAATGTGGGTCAAACATCCCTTCCCACAATCAGGTGCCCTTTATAGAGAGTGAAGGACTCAGTTGGCGCTGCTTTTGAGGAGCGATCGACTTCTAACGCGCATTTATGACGACGTATTTCAAAAGTTCATTGACCCTTAAAGTGGGGTTCGCGCTTTTCGAAGAAAGCTTTGGCGCCTTCTTTCAAATCATTGCTGTCAAAGATAGCTTGCTGTGCAAGTGTGGATTCCAATAATGCGGCAGCTATGGTTTCATCGAGAGCTTTTTCAACAAGCTCCTTCGCCAAACGGTTTGAAATAGGCCCACGTGATGCGATCGTTCGCGCCAATACGCGCGCCGCGATGAGAGCTGATCCCTCTGAAAGCTCTTCAACTAACCCCCAATCCAGGGCCTGCTCCGCATCAAGTGGTAAGCCTGTGAACAGAATGCGTTTCGCCCGTCCAGGCCCGATAAGTCGCGCAAGACGAACCGCGCCATTTCCAGCGAGCCCCCCAAGGATGCACTCAGGCAGACCAACCTTGACGCCACGCTTCAAGACACGAAGATCGCAACATAAGGCGATCTCAAAGCCGCCTCCCAAAGCAGGGCCATCGATCGCCGCAATCGTTGGCATAGGTAAACGCGCAACCTGTCTGAGAACGTAATCTTCATAAAGAATTTTTCGTTCACTGGCGTCGCGGCCGAGATCGTCAAATTCTTTAATGTCGCTGCCCGCACAAAAGGCACGCGCTTCGCCACCATGGAAGATGACGCACCGGACATCATCACGGGTCGCAACATCGACAACAGCATCATGTAAGGCCCTTAACATCGGGCGTGTCACCAGATTCAACGGAGGCTTGTTGAGACCGATCTCGACAATGCCGTCCGTTCCTGAAACAGTGATCATGCAAGTCACGCCCTCTACAGAAGTCAGGCCACATTCGTATGCGGTAGCGGCGCGCCATGAAGCACGCCGAGGCGCTCGAAATGGCGATGGATGCGGTCGACATAGCCAGCAAACTCAGGTGCATCGCCGAGAACGATCGGTCGCGGACGCGGCAGGTGGACTTCGATATCGTCGACCACCTCACCCGGGCTTGGGCTCATCACCAGAATACGGTCGGAAAGACCGACCGCTTCCTCGACGCTGTGGGTGATAAAGACAACTGTGGGTCGACGGCGTAGCCAGAGGCTTTCCAGATCCATACGGACTTGCAAGCGCGTTAGGGCATCAAGTGCTCCGAAGGGCTCGTCCATCAAAATCAGTGAAGGCTCATGCACAAGCGTACGGATTAACGAGACGCGTTGCCGCATACCACCTGACAATTGGCGTGGGTATTTATCCATCGCATGCTCGAGCCGTAATTGCGCGAAGAGATCGCGCGCGCGCTTCGCGAGCTCCTTACGGTCGATACCACGAATATCGGCATGCAACATCACATTGTCGAAGGCCGTCCGGAACTCGAGTAGGAGGTGATCTTGGAAGGCGATTCCTACCTCCGTGACAGGCTTGGTCACTGATTTCGTACCAATCTTGATGTCACCTGTTGAACGCTCCAAAAGACCAGCAATCATGAGCATCAAAGTACTTTTGCCGCAGCCGGAGGCACCGACGACGGAGATAAACTGCCCTGCCGGAATATCGACATTGATGGGCCTTAGGGCGCGGAAGGGTTTTTCACTATCTTCCCCGAAGACTTTGGAGACATCACGAATGTGGATGGGCACGCCCGTAACCGATGGAGACTTGCCCTCAGTCATCATGCTCATCCTGCCGTGCCTTGCGAGGCCGCAACCCCGCCGAGCGGGACTTTGGAAACCAGCAAAGCTTTGCGGCCTTGCTGAACCGTTGATCCATCTTGCTTTACAACACGCACATTGAAGATGGCGATGGCCTGCTCGGGACGGGATTTGCTATCCCGCAGCTCAGCCAATTCATACTCAACGAATATGGTGTCACCAACAAAAATTGGACCTACAAATTTCCAATCGTTGATGCCGAGAAACGCAATGGCTGTTTCGCGCAGCTCGCCGGTCCGTGGCCACATCAGGCCATGGGCATAGGCAAGCCCCATCATGCCATGCGCGACCTTGCGGCCAAACTGGCTAGCCTGAGCATAGACATCGCTCGTGTGGAGCTCCGAATAATCTCCGGTCAAGCCAGCAAAGCTGACGAGGTCCGCATCCGTGATGGTCCGGCCAGGGCTACGAAAGCTCATGCCTTCGTAGAGATCCTCGTACCGGTAACCCAATCTAGGTTTTTCAGCCATTGCGTGTCTCGGTCATACTCGAATGAAAATCCGACTTACTTCTTACATGGCTGCAGCTGAGCATCCGGCGGCAGATATTCGTTGGTGTAGTAGGCTTTCGGATCTTGCCCAGCAGGCAACAGTCCCACTTCCGACAAGAGAGCTTGCGTCTGCGTCCAATGCGCATCTTCCGCTTTGCCGACATATTTTGCACCGCCACTGCAGAAAAGCGGCGTAATGGCAGCCAGTTCCGCTGATGCAAGCTTCACATTCACATCCGGGAAGAGTGTCTTGACATGCTCGGTTGCCTTAGCCGGATTCTTCATCGCAAATTCCCAACCTTTCAGGCTTGCCGCGATGAACTTCTTCACAACGTCAGGATTATTCTTGATGAAATCGTTAGACGCGAAGATGGAGGTGGCAACAGTTGGCACGCCATTGTCTGCAAAGGGCTGGTTGTTGAGTTCTGCACCCTGCATTTCAAGCTGAATTTGGTAAGCATCCATCGAGCCGAGAATGGCGTCGACCTGCCCCTGCAAAAGCGATGGAACCATCGCAGCAACAGGCATGTTGATAAGCGTCATATCAGTGTCTTTGAGGCCATTGGCTTTCAGAAGCAGTGGCAGCATAGGGCCTTGTGAGCTACCCTGCGGAACACCGACTTTTTTGCCTTTGAGGTCGGACACTTTCGTGATGCCGGTCTTTTTCAGCGAGTTCACTGAATTTGGGTTCGATTGATAGATCGTCGAAACGATCTTCATCGGTGCACCCTTGGAAATCAGCTGGCTCACGGCAACAGCATCGGCATAAGCGAGCTGCGCGCGCCCGCTTGCGACTAGCTGCGCCGTATTGCCAGAGCCATTGCCCTGCACCACTGTCACATCAAGTCCGGCGGCTTTGTAATAGCCTTCACCAACAGCAGCAGCAAAACCCGCATTCGGGCCGCCAGCGGTCCAGTTGAGCTGGAATGTAACTGGCGTTTGCGCTTGCGCCGGTCCGAAGGCCGATGCAAGGCCGAACAACGCGGCTGCCAGCGTGGATTTGGATAAAGTCCTCATTGCGTTCTCCCGTTTATTGATCTGTGTGATCTGGCGCTGTTGATCAGCGCACACTTTGTCGTTGCCAAGGCGTCATCAGCCATTCGCTGAATTCAACGATATAGTTGATAGCGATCCCAATCACCGTGAGTACAACAAGCACAGCGAAGGTCAGTTCGATATCGAGCGTGCTTGTGCCCTTGAGAAGCACATAACCAAGGCCTTGGTTAGCGCCGACGAATTCCGCGACGATAGCTGCTGTGGCGGCGATCGTAGCCGATGTTTTGATGCCGGAGAAAATGACAGGTAGAGCGGCTGGAATACGGAGATACCAAAAAGTCTGCCACATTGATGCGCCCATCGATTGGGTCAGATAGAGGAAGCGCGTATCGAGAATTTGAAAACCACTGATGCTTGCCAGCAGAAGCGGGAAAAACGTCATCAGCACGGTGAGGAGTACTTTCGACTCAATGCCGAAACCGAGCCAGACGAGAAAGAGCGGTGCAACCGCGATCTTCGGTACTAGCTGCAGAAGCATGATCGGAGGATAGAGCGTCTGCTTAGCAAGAGGCGAAAGGGCAATGAGCAATCCGAGTGGAATAGCACCAACGACAGTCAGGCCGAAGCCGAGCACAATCTCGGTAAGCGTGACCTTCGCGTTCAACCAAAGCATCCAGCGATCCGTGATCACACGATCGAAAACCGCTTCGGGGCCGGGCAAGAGGTAGGCCGGTATCTTGAAGAATTTGATTGCCCCCGCCCAGAGCCCCACGATCCCAACAAAGGTCAGCGGCGGAATAAGGTTCCACCCCCATCGAAGCAGCATCCTGATCACCGGCGAGCGCAGCTTGTTCCGCCGGGCGCTGACGACCGGCTCCGACGAAGCTCCCTGTGGCGATGCACTGGATGCCATGCCCGGCGTCCCTCCTTGCTGGCCCCTCGCGCCCCTCACGAACGCTTGCCTTATGGCGAAAGCCGCCTTTTCCGCAGCTAGGTGGTGAGTATTGCTTAGGTCTAATTCAGGCACAACAAAAAATGTATCCGTTTACATTAGAAAAATAAGCGTCAGAATGTCACCATCACAGTGACCGCTAGATTATCGATGCCTCCTGAAACCCCTCACATCCTGATCGCGGGCGCTGGCGCTCTGGGAAGCTTGTTTGGTGGCCTATTGGCGGAAGCCGGCTCTCGGGTAACCCTTTTCAGCCGCCGCAAAGATCACATCGAGGCCGTGAGGCGATTGGGTCTACGGATTGTCGGCGAAGGCGGCGACCGGACGGTTCGGGTGGCGGCAACGGACAGTGTGGACCAAATCCCACAAGCTGACATTGTCATAGTTCTCTGCAAATCGACGGCGACGGCCGACATCTGCCAGGAGTTGAGGCCGGTGATCGGCCACGAGGCGGTTGCGGTCTCCTTTCAGAATGGTCTCGGTAACGAAGACATCATGGCTACGGCATGGGGGGCCGGCATGGTGATCGGTGGCCTGACGTCGATGGGTGCGACATTAGAAGAGCCGGGTCTTGTCCGGAGTTACGCAACGCTACCGACATTGATCGGCGAATTGGACGGTGTCGCATCGGAACGTGTGGAGAGATTGGCCACGCTGCTTACGACTGCACAACTCCCCACAATTGCAACATCCAGCTTCCTTGCTGCAAAATGGCAAAAGCTCCTAATGAACGTGGCGATGTCGGCAACGAGCGGATTGACAGGTCTCACCATTGGTGAAGTGGCCGCCCACCCTGAACTTTCACACATCGCGCGCCGGGCCATTGATGAAGCCGCGCAGGTAGCAAAAGCGGAAGGCGTGATGCTGGATCAAGTCGCGCGCCATGAAGTTCTCGATAGCATTATCAATAGCGGCGCAGCACGCAACAAGACAAGCATGCGACGAGATATTGAAGCTGCACGGCCCACTGAGGTCGGTGCAATTTATGGCAGCATTATAACACGAGCGCAGCAATACAGAATCGCGACACCTACGCTTGAAGCCTTAGCCGCCTTAATGCGAGGACTTGAGCAAGCCACGATTAAGGCGCAACGTGCACCATAAATGACGAGTGACTTAGCCCTTATCAAAGGCGGCGACGCGGCTGGCGGGCTTGCGAGCCTGCACTCAGAACATCCTTGGCTAGCCCCATTGGATCGGGTGAGAATAAGCGCGCATCCATCAGCTTAAGTTCAGACGCCACAGCGGGGCGAAAGCTCATCTGCGCCATAATATCTTTTTCGATATCAATGCCGGGCGCCACCTCGCAAAGCTCGAGGCCTGAGGCACCGACACGGAACACTGCACGCTCCGTTACGAAGACGGCAATACGGCCCTGCTCGCGCGCGAAGGTTCCATTGTAGCAGATTTGCTCTACATCATTGACGAATTTACGCGAACGGCCTTCTTGCAGGATTTTGAGATGCCCGTTTTCAGTCGCTATTTTTAGACCGCCTGCGGTGAATGTACCGCTGAAGACAACCTTGCGTGCGTTTTGGCTGATGTTCACAAAACCGCCAATGCCAACGATGGTGTCGCCGAAACGACTGACATTCACATGCCCCTGCCGGTCAACTTCAGCAAAAGAGAGAAAGGCGATATCGAGACCGCCGCCATCATAGAAATCGAATTGATAAGGTTGATCGACCATCGCATCATAATTCTGGGCTGCCCCTGAATCGGGACCTGTAAGAGGCGCACCACCAATGAATCCCTGCTCATTCGTCAAGACAATCTTATCGAGAAACCCTTCTTCGGCAGCAATTGTCGACACACCTGTCGAAATGCCCGCCCCAAGATTGCAAATCGCGCCTGGAGAAATTTCCATGGCAGCACGACGTGCCACAATTTTGCGTTCAGTAAACGGTAATTTTTTCATCGCTTCGAGTGGTATACGCACCTCGCCCGAATAGCTTGGATTGTAATCACTGTGATAGGTCTGCCGCTGATGCTCGTCGACAACGACATAATCGACAAGCACACCGGGCACCTTCACGTTGCGCTGCGGCAGCGTTCCGCGCTTGGCGAGCCGTTTCACCTGAAACACGACAGCGGCACCAAGGCGGCGCCCGGCCTGCGCCGACGACAACATCTCACCGGGAATCGCTTCTTGCTCCATGCTGATATTGCCGTCTTCATCGGCGGTAGTCCCACGCAGGAAAACCACGTCGAGAGGATAGGGCTTGAACCGAAGCCATTCTTCACCAGCAATTTGCAGCAATTCAACGAGATCGTCTTTTGCGCTAGCACTTTGGCGCGCCCCCCGTTGGCGGGGATCGACAAAGGTGTGAAGGCCTGTTTTGGTGATAAGGCCCGGCCGACCGGCGGCGATCTCCCGGGTCAACTGCGCAATGACACCTTGTGGCAATGTGTAGGATTCAATTTCGTCGCGCTGCGCCATGGGAATGAGCGGCGGTGAATCGACGAGCGCCCCCGTGATGCTGCGCTTCAACATGCCGGGATGCCGGAAGCGGGCCGCGCCTTTCAGTTGGCGATCCCCGATGCCAACAGCGTGAATCAAGCAGAGATCGCGCGGATGTTGAGTCTCAATGAAGCGCGCTTCGAGCGCTTCTAGAATGGCCTCGGGAACGCAATGACCGCCCCCAGAACCGCTCACCAGCACGCTGTCGCCATCCTGAACCAACGATGCCGCTTCCGCCGCGCTGATTAGCTTCATCCGCTGCTCCCGCCCTTATTCAAGCCTACTGTTGACGATCCTGCAGGCCGTATGTAACCGTTTGCATTAGAGGTGGACCACTTGCCTCCTGTCAAGGCAGGGGTAAACTTTCCACAAAACCGGCACGACTGGGCACCGATGTCCTTGAAGGAAGGGATTGTCCGCCATGACGGCGAGGGCTGAAGATGACAGAAAGCCCCCTGTAGCGATTGTAACGGGAGCAGGTCGCGGCATCGGAAGGGCGATCGCTCTGGCTCTATCAAAGGCTGGATACCGTGTCGCGGCCGTTAGCCGGGAGAACGGCGAGGGACGTCCAGACATGGTGCCGCCCGGTGGACGCTATTATCAGGCGGACATAGCTGACATTGAGACCCATGCGGGTCTTTTTGACCAGATCGGCACTGACCTTGGGATTGCAACCTGCCTCGTGAACAATGCGGGCATCACCTCCAAGCACCGAGGCGACCTGCTTGAACTCCAACCGGATAGTTATGACGCAACTCTGGGCGTCAATCTGAGGGGCGGTTTCTTCCTCAGTCAGGCCTTCGCCAAGCGCCTCATCGCAGCCGCTCTTCCCGGTCTGAAATCGCTGATTTTCATAGGCTCTGCAAATGCAGAGATCGTCGGAGAAAACCGTGCCGATTACTGCATAAGCAAGGCCGGCGTCGGCATGATGAACAAGCTCTTTGCGGCCCGCCTCGCCGAACACCAGATCGGCGTGTTCGAAATTCGGCCCGGCATCATCCATACCGATATGACAACACCTGCGATCCCAAAATACGATCCGTTCATTGCGTCCGGCGGTGTTCCATTGAAACGCTGGGGGGAACCAGAAGATATTGCAGCCGTCGTTGTAACGCTCGCGACGGGCGCGCTCCCCTACACGACCGGCATCCATGTCGATGTCGGAGGTGGACTTCAACTCTATCGCATTTGAATCAACAGGTGATCGCAATGGCTCTCGCGGGTGCAGGCGTTTTGGCAATTTGGAACGGGATTGATCCCGAAGCGGAAGCCGACTTTCTCGACTGGCATGTCAATGAACATATTCCCGAACGTGTAGCGGTTCCAGGCTTTCTGAAGGCGCGCCGCTACAAGGGACATGAGAGCTGGCCGCGCTATTTCAACTTCTACGAAGTCGATGGATGGGAGACGCTGGTTTCCAAATCCTATCTTGATCGTCTGAATACACCATCGCCATGGACACAACGCGTGGTCCAGCATTTTCGTGATACGTTCCGAACGATGTGCTCCGTCGCGATTAGCGCCGGACAGGGCGATGGCCCATATGTAGCAACCTATCGCCTGAAAACGACACGGAACCGTACAGACTTTATCAATGGTATGCGCCAGCACGCGATCGAGCCCATCTTGCAAAGACCTGCGATCGTAGGTGCGCATTTGTTGGAAGGTCAAAAATCGCCCCATGACGGTCCTACAGCTGAAAAAGCGCTGCGCGGTCAGCCTGACGCAATCGCGGACTGGATTTTATTGATCGAATCCGTTGACGAAAGTGAACTCAAAAAGGCGATGAAGAACTTTCTTTCGCAAGACTCGTTTACACAATGGGGCGCCCAATACGATTCGCTGAAAGATGTAGGTTTCTACCAATTGCAATATGCTTTAGCAAACAATCAGCTTTCTGTACGGTAAGGCAAACAAAGCCGATGGCTAGCAAAAAACAAATAATAAAGCAGAAGACTATCCGTGTTGATACGGCAAGTAGACCGAATGTTAATCTGCGTAGCGTCGCGAAGCTTGTTGGTGTGTCGACGGCAACGGTTTCCCGCGCCATCAATCACCCCGAAATTGTCTCGCCCCATCTGCGCGAGAAAATAGAATTAGCTGCGAACCAATTAGGCTGGGTTCCCGATGGTGTGGCGCGCGCTTTGATTACGCGTCGATCGCGGACAATCGGTGCCGTTTTTCCAACCTTGTCCGTTGGCGATTTCGCCAGAGCAACAAACGCCATTCAAGCGGAGCTAAGTAGAGCGGGATACACGCTTCTTCTTGCCTGCTCAGAATATGATATCGGATTGGAGTTACAACAGGTCCGAAAGTTTATCGAGCGCGGTGTAGATGGTCTTATTCTTGTAGGACAAAATCACCATCCCGATATTGAGACACTGCTTAGCAATCGTAATATGCCAGTGATCAATACATTCGTTTACGATGACAAGACACATGGGACCTGTGTTGGTCCAGATAATCGAAAAGCGCTGATTGCGATGACGAATTATCTCCTTGATTTGGGACACAAAGTGTTTGCATCGATTGCCCAATCGACAAGAAACAATGATCGCGCCAGTGCGCGTCTTGAAGGCTTACGCTACGCGCTGGCTGAGCAGGGCCTTGCCGTTCGGCCTCAACATTTATTGATGGGCGAATGGACGATTGAGGAAGGACGTACGCTGTTTCGACGCTTGATGGAAACTGACACCAAGCCAACAGCAGTTGTTTGCGGAAACGCCCATCTTGCTGTCGGCGCAGTTCTTGAAGCGCTTCATATGGGTATACGCATACCACAGGATGTCTCGATTGTCGGTTATGATGACATCGAAATCATGAGCCATTTGCCAGTACCGATCACGACTGTACGTGTACCGAGCGCTGCTATTGGCAGCACTGCGGCGCAGATACTTATTGCACGCCTTGAAGGGCTTGAGTGGACTTCGCCCATGGAAAGCATGCCAGAGCTCGTCATCCGGCAATCATCGGGGCCGCCCCCCGCATGATCGCGCTGATATCAATTACACGTTAGGACAATCCATGCACCCGTCAGAAATGCCATTGATTCCGATCAGTGGGCGTACACGCCTGTATGGCTTCATTGGCGATCCTGTCGCCTATGCTCGGACACCGCAAAATCTCAATCCGCTTTTTGCTGCGGCACAAAAAGATGCGTTGATGATTGCGCTCCATGTGCACGCCAACAGCTTTGAACAATCAATTCCCAACTTGATGGCGCTCGGGAATCTCGATGGCATCGTGATCACGATGCCTTTCAAGGATCGTATCATTCCATTCCTCGACACGATCAGCGAGAGCGCCCGCGCCGTAAATGCCGTTAATGCGGCCAAACGCCTACCAGATGGAACATGGCATGGGGACATTTTCGACGGCGCTGGCCTTGTCGGCGCAGCACGTGGAATTGGCCTGGCGATCCAAGGTATGAAAGTGGGTCTGATTGGTTCGGGTGGCGCAGGCTCCGCGATTGCCTATGCACTCGCAGATGCTGGCGTGGGCTCGATAACTATCACAGATCTTAACATGAAACGGGCAGAAGCTCTTTCCTTGCATCTTAATGCACACGGGACGCACGCTCAGGCTGGCCCTATAGCGCTTGACGGTCTCGACCTTCTGATCAACGCCACACCCATCGGCATGAATCCAGACGACGACGTGCCAATAGATATCGCGGGACTATCGGCGCGTACCGCTGTGATCGATATCGTACCAAAACCTGATACGCGGTTCTCACAAAAGGCCAAGGCAATCGGCTGCCGGTTTACGGATGGTGCGGCCATGGTGTCCGCCCAGGCCGAGGCCATCTTCTCGTTCTTCAGCGCTTCATAAGCATACGCACGAAACTATCCGCGGAGACTGAAGTGAGATTGGCCGTGTTTGAAACATTGGCCATGAGAGGAAACGCAAAATCGCACGCGCAGTTTAAAGGTGCCTATCCGCTTCAAATGGCGAGCCTTTGGCAGGGATGTTTTTGACTTTACGCGAAACTAATCGGCTTGTTTCGTAAGCGCAGCGCAGAAGATTTGAACCGTTCGGGATTTTCATCGCTCCACTGGAGCGATGGCTTGGCAATGCCAACCATCCTTCACACCTTCAGGTTATATTTGATCTGCGCCCCGAAGGGTCAAAGCGCTCCGGTGCAGCGTTTTGAGCGCCGAACGGGCTGCTCGATCTGACCAACAAAAAAGCCCCTCACGGACAGTGAAGGGCTTGGTGTGTTTGGTTGCGGGGGCCCGCAACCAGCTTTACCGAACCCGAGTGGTTACCGAGCTGCACAGGGCCTGACTGTACCGATTAAGAGCCTATCGACTGAGTTCGCGAGGCAGCGCGCCGCATTAAAGCGACGGTCAATCCACCTCACCCCAGCATAGCTGCCAGAATGGTCTCATGGCCTTCTGCCACGGCGAACATAAAAGCTATGACATCTGCATTATCGAAGTCTGCTGGGCCATACTTGCCGGTGCAAATGGTAAGGAAAGATGCCCTACCCTCCCTGCTTATAGCCCTGAGGCTACACATGCGATGAAGTGCACCAACAGCGGCTCCAAGCTTCAGGCTATCGTAGGCCCAGTGCAGCAACGCCTGCCTCTAACGGGGACGGCAGAAAGGATCACCCGGCTCGCAATTCCGCAGGATAGGAACGATGTGCCGCCTAAAGGCTTTCCAGCGCTTGATCTAGCGCCTATCCTCTTCAGGCAACCGTCGGCCCATGAAGTAGCGGCAGTACCACTGAAACCATGCCCTCGGGTCATCCTTATGGATCCAGCCATTCTTCCGCTATACGGATAAGTGGCGGCTGGCACCGACACCAAAATAGTTCAGGGCGTCGTTCCTGTATTTAACAGCTATCTTACAAGAAAACCGAAGAGCTCGGCTGGTTCATTAAACCTGATAGCAACCTGACCTAGTGTACCAAGGTTCGCTTTGACGATACCAGCGCTGTTGATAGGTAAAACACCACATAGCGAACCAGTCGTGACGATCTGACCCGCCTTTAATCCACCAACATAGTCATTTTGGTGATTGGCATATGCCAGTAATGGAGCCAGCGGATCTTGAGCGGGATGCGATGCAGTGCCACTGAATATAGTGGAACCTTCGAAGGATACCGAACAGCTGAGACCGGCTAGCAAATCCACTGTCGTAATTGGTAATTGATCACCTGTAATAAAAGCCCGGTTTCCAAGATGATCCGCAAGAAATGCTAAAAAAGGAACTCCTTTTGGATCTTCATACCGTCCACCGATGACCTCTATACCAAGAAATGCGTAATCAATAGCTTCTAAGATTTCAGATCGGGTATACAAAGCATCTCGAATAGGGAGATTTTTATTAAGACTAATTGCGACTTCGACTTCGATAAAGCAATTAGGAAAGAGGCGCATGTCTGCGTTTGATTTAAGTATTTCGACTAGCGGTGCCGCAATAGGCTTTTTCTCTGGACCAATGGCAACCTTCCAACCGTCTATCGGCATACCGTATTGCACGAGAGATTGAATCTGCATCGCTGATTTAAAATCGCTTGGTTCGATTATATCAGAAGTATGAATGCCCTTATCTAATTTGCGTGCTTGTAAGAGTTGCTGGGCTATTTCTTCCATCGCCACAGGTCTATTCACACCGTCCGTCATCTCATCCTCATTCAGAATAAGTTCTTACACCGAACTACTGATATACTTTAGACATTGAGAAAACTAATACCGGCTACTCATTCCGGATGACCCGTCGGGCACTTGTTGCCATCCATGGGGACACATATCCACGATCCGCTTCTTCTATAAGATCTCCAGGTGGAACGATCTTATCAAGATTATCAAGCGTTTCACTATCCAAGCCAATATCGAAGCCAGCTTCCATATCTTTGTATTGCTCTAAAGTACGTGGCCCTAAAATGACTGACGTTACTCCCGGATGCGCAAGCGGAAATGCTTGAGCTAAATGCATGAGCCGCAATCCAGCATTCTCAGCAATGCACTCAAGTTGAGGTAGCAATTCAAGCTTTCGGCGGTTTCCTGGGCGCTGCATATCAAAACGCAATTGCAAGATTGGATAGTGCTGGCCCCATTGACCTTTTACTCGCTGCGCTCTTGAGCCTACTGGTGACGTTCCATTACCTGCATATTTTCCGGTCAGCCATCCACCATTAAGCGGGCTCCACGCCGTAAACCCCATCCGATAATGTTGGACGGCAGGTAACGTTTCTCGCTCAACAGTTCGCTGGAAGAGTGAATAAGGAGAGCTTTCATTAACAAAACGGGACAGATTATATAATCGACTAATGGCCTGCGTTTCCGCGAGATACCAACTGGGGAAGGTAGAACATCCGAGATACCGCACCTTCCCTTCTCTTACGAGATCACTCAGCGCGCTCAATGTTTCTTCTAGATCAGTATTAGGGTCAGGCCTGTGCATCTGGTAAAGATCGATATGATCAGTCTTCAAACGCTGCAGGCTATTTTCTACCTGCTTCATAATCCAATAACGCGATCCACCCTGTTGATTGATACCACCACCGGCAGGCAATCGGAACTTTGTGGCAAGGACAACTTGATCACGTCGACCAGATAAGGCTTTACCAATAATTTTTTCGGCTTCACCGTGCGAATAGGTATCTGCTGTGTCGATAAAGTTTATTCCACGATCCAGCGCATGATGCACTATGCTAATACACTCATTCTCGTCTGTATTACCGTCCGAACCAAAGCTCATGGAGCCAAGCATATATTCGCTTACTTGAAGACCAGTCCGACCAAGATAGCGATAACGCATGCTTTTAGCTCCTCGAATTTTAAATCAGCGAGATGAGACTCGTTCTGATTATTTATGGAGTGTCGACGACGATCATCTGTCGCTGTTAACCAAGACCTTTAATAGTGACACAAACCAAAGCGATTAACTTACTCCACAAAAAGGCATCAAATTCAGATTAATTCATACAGTTTTTCAAGACCATGGGACTAATGCGCTGATCATTGATATTAGAAATGACGGAACTGAGGTCCTGAATTGAACTATCCTCCGCAGATTGCGCAGGATTTTCTGAGCCAAAAGATCCATGACGAAGTAATTTCATGAATTGAAAACTCCATAGAGAAATGGAGCAGGGACTGTCCCCGCTCCACTTTTTTGACCTTTTATTATTTCGACTTCGCCAGAGCTTCGTCGTAACGTTTTACAACTTCAGCATAAGCGTTTTCCGGAGTTTCATCACGCAAGACCAACTTCTGGAAAGCTTCACCAACAATCGTATGGAACGTCGACAGGATCGGCGTGTAATCCACAACACGACCACGCTGCGCGATCAAATCAGCCCAATCCTTCTGATTTTTTGCACCTTCTGTTTGGAAGTAAGGTGCCGTATAGGCTGACTTTCTTGACACCACTTCGCCGCCTTCAGCAGCGATTGCCTGACCTTCAGCAGAGATGATGAATTTCATGAAGGTCCAAGCAGCGTCTTGGTTTTTGGACTGCTTGTTCAGTGCGATGTGATACCCGTAGACAGATTGCTTGTCGCCAGCGGTAAACCCAGGTGCCGGTGCCCAACCAAGATCGTCGCCGACGCCTTGTTGTTGAATGGTCTTATAACGATATACGCCGAAATTGGTCATTGCGATCGTACCCGAGCGCAAACCATCATGAATTTCGTTGAAAGCCATTTGTGCGCTGCGTAGCGGAGTCACTTTGCACTTCGTAAAGAAGTCTTTGATCGTCTGCGCTGTGCGGATGAACGAAGCCTTTGTGAAGGCAATCGTGCCATCTTCATTGAAGTACTTTCCATTCTCGCTGGGAAGCATTGAGCTGAGATAAAATTCACCCAAAGCCTGTGCCCCGCCGATGCCACCGGTCCCACCAAGTGGAACGGCAAAGCCAGCAACGTTAGGATTGGTGAACTTTGCACCGGTAGCGCAGACTTCATCCCACGTCTTCGGCAGATTTACGCCAGCGTCTTTTACCAAGCTCTTGCGGTAGAACAACACAGGAATGCGAAAATCCTGAGGCAGACTGAAAAGCTTGCCGTTTACCTGAGCCGACGACAGCGGAAGGAGCCAGTCATCCGTCGGAATGCCGTCTTTCTTGATGAGGTCATCGAGCTGCACAAGATTGCCGGTGGCTGCATATTCTGCGACGCCGAAACCAACCACACGGATGACATCTGGCGTGTCGCTTTTGGATTTCACAGCACGCGTGACCGTTTGGCCCGAAGGATCGATCAGAAGCTTGATTTTGATATTAGGATTCTTGCTCTCAAAAGCTTGAATCATTTTTGTTTGGGCCGCTGAGCGCGGATCATTTGCGTTATTGGGATCCAAAAAGGTCGAGTACACCAATTCAGTAGTTTGTGCATTTGCATATCCCGAATACGATGAGATTGCGCCTACACAGACTGAAAGTAACGCTGCAGCTTTAAAGAGACTACGTCTTGACATTGAATGCATGGCATTTCCTCCAAAGTTGACTTTTTATTTTCCGACTACTGATCATTCTGGGCCTTTGCTCAGCCTTTTACTGCTCCAGCTGTAAGCCCAGAAACGAACCACTTCTGTACAAAGCCGAACATGATTATGATCGGCATTGATGCCACGATGACGAATGCCATCATGTAGGACCATGAAATTCCGACGGAGTCCAAAACTTGATTGACGAGCGCGACTTGGAGTGTGCGCTTTGCTAGGTCTGGCGCGAAGACGGCAACGGTGATGTAATCGTTCCACGTTGTAACGATGCCGATTGTCGCAACAGCGGCAATACCCGGCTTGATCAAGGGCAGAACTAGATATCGGATAATCTGCGAGCGACTTGCGCCATCCATAAAGGCCGAATCTTCAATTTCAATCGGAATGGCTTCAACAAAATTTGCAATAAACCAAACCGTTTGCGGAATAATGCGCGCCGCTAGAATAACCGTTACCACTATACCACTATTCAGGAGCCCTACAGCATCGAGTAGATAGTACGTCGGAACCAGTAACGCGACGCCCGGGACCATCGATGTTGCTAATATTGTAAGCATCAGCACCCGCTTTCCATTGAATGAAAAGCGAGCGGCTGCATATCCAGCCGGAATGCCAACAACAAGTGATAGTGCGACTGCGCCTACTGAGTAGGCAATTGAATTCCAAAGATCCAGTACGAAGGACTGGTCAGTGAAGACTTTGAGATAGTTCTGGAACGTAACGACTTTAGGAATCAACGTAGGCGGTATAGCAACAGCTTCGACTTCCGACTTCAACGAGGTCGCTAACGCCCAAACAACCGGTCCGAGTACGATAAATGCAAAGACAAGCGACATTGCGATCGCAGGCAATCGATTAGGCGTTCTTCCGGAAGAAACAGCAGCGCTCATAGCTTTACTCCTACCCGGTCACACGGCCAGTAAGGCGCGTATAAACCGCGCCTATTGCGACGTTAATGACGAGAACGACAATCGAAACGACAGCAGTTGGACCGATATTGACGGCCTGTACCGTTCCTCGAAACGCTTCGAGACTTAGCGTAGTTGTTGCACCCAACGGCCCACCACCCGTCATCACAATTAAGAGGGTGATCAGCGTTAGGTACATAATGGAAAGTGTAAGCGCCGTACTTCCTAAAGATGGCAAGATGTGAGGCAGGGTCACATATTTAAATTTAATAACCGCTCCGCCACCATCAATTTCGACGGCTTCATAGAGTTCATTAGGGATTGACTGCATCGCTGCAGTCGCCATGACCATAACATATGGGAACGACCACCAAGCCGTGACAAGAATTGTAAGCGTTAGTGCCAAGTCTGGATCACCCAACATTAAACCAGGATCCATGCCGGCGAGCTTGATCAGATATGGAATCGGCCCGAAAGACGGATTGAGAAGCCAAAGCCAGATACTTCCAACAACGGACATAGATAATGTCCATGGGAATAAAATGAGCACGCGCAGGAAAGATCCGGTAATGCCTGCGCTATTCAATACTAGAGCTGCGGCCATTCCGATAACCATAGCACCGGCGAGAGAGCCCACGACATATGTCAACGAAACAAAGGTGGTGTCCCAGAATGCTTTGGACCCAAAAACTTCAATAAAATTTGCTAAACCAATGAAGCCTACCAGTTCATAATAGCGTGTCTTCTGAAAGCTTAGCCAGAAAACAAATATGGATGGATAGAGTGTTACTAAGAAGAGAATCAAAATTGCCGGAACAAACCATAGGTAATACCGGAAAAATCCATTTCGCCGCGCTTCCGCTGCCTTCGCGTCGTCAAGTGACGCTATATTCAATGCAGTTTCAAGCGTTTGGCTTTTTGGCTCAGACATTTTATTTCTTTTGTTGTCTTCCACGGGCTGGTAGCTAATTTCCATGAGAGGCTCCGCTTATGTCTCTTAACAAGACAGGCGGCGACCATCGCTTTCACTGAATAGATGTATACGGGTGATATCCGGGGAAACCTGGATTGTTGAACCAACGGCAGGCAAAACACGGTCGCGAAAAACGCAAACGATGTCTTGCTCACCACACCGTGCGATAACTTGGGTTTCTGCACCGGTGGGCTCGACAACTTTAACGGTTAATGGGATCCCACTATCCGACAAGTAGAGATGTTCCGGTCGTATGCCGTAACGCACGCTTTCACCGGGCTGATGTCGGAAAGTTGATGGCAATGGAAGCGGGCTTCCATCTGCTAAAACAAATCGGCCATCGATGCATTGGCCAGAGAGAAAATTCATTGCGGGCGATCCGATAAAACCTGCAACAAATTGGTTTGCTGGGGAATCGTAAAGCTCGAGAGGCGCGCCTATTTGTTCGACGACACCGTCATGCATTACGACGATTTTATCGGCCATCGTCATGGCCTCAACCTGATCATGAGTAACGTAGACAGTTGTGGTTTTGAGCCGCTGGTGAAGCTCTTTGATCTCTGTCCGCATCTGGACGCGAAGTTTTGCATCGAGATTTGATAGCGGCTCATCAAAGAGAAATACTTGTGGGTTACGTACAATAGCTCGACCCATCGCAACGCGCTGGCGCTGCCCACCTGAGAGCTGGCGCGGGTAACGATCAAGAAGTTTGGTTAAGCCCAAAATTTCAGCTGCACGAGAGATTCGTTTTTGCGCCTCTTCTTTCGGCGCTTTGGCCAATTTCAACGAAAAGCCCATGTTATCTGAAACTGTCATATGGGGATAAAGCGCATAGTTCTGGAAAACCATCGCGATATCGCGTTCTTTCGGTGGGAAGTCGTTCACAACGCGGCCGGCAATTTGGATATGGCCGCCAGAAATGTTTTCGAGCCCTGCAATCATCCGCAACAAAGTGGATTTGCCGCATCCCGATGGGCCAACAAGTGTAACGAATTCACCGTCAGCGATGTCGACCGAAACCCCGTGGATAACAGGGGTAGCGCCGTAGGCCTTCCGCACGGACTGAAGCTGTACTGTTGCCACGGTTGGCACCCCCCTAGGCCTCTACGGGATTAACGCCGCTTCAGCGATCTATTATTGGAACGGTATTCCATTAATAAAGAAGGAGTCAATGCGGTAGCGACGAGTAGTCCCTTATGTCGTCGCTCCTAGCGGCCCACCTGAGACAATGCGGCTGAAGGGCCTGAAGCCAGTCGATACGGCCAGAGGCTCGAAATCTCTTTAGCGGCCGCGGCAACCTTTTCGGCTACGCTCGGGATTACTGACGGTGAAAATCGGTGGATTGGACCAGCAACACTCACAGTTCCAACGACTTGTTGGTCCATTCGAATGACAGCAGCGATGGCTGCGACGCCAGGTTCAGCCTCTTCGATTGCAGAGGCCCAGCCTTGTTCCTGCGTCTCATCAAGAGCGGCAGAGAACGTCTGTTTGGTTGTAATCACCCGGGGGCCGCCGATTGCCGGATTACCGAGGCCACTTGCGACCGCCCTCGCAAGCGCTTCATCCCGATCCAAAGTAGCCAACCATGCCTTGCCGTTCGCAGTGATATGCAAAGGCACACGGGCAACGAGCTCAGGTTGATAGACAAGACCAGACCGAGCGCCCTGTGAATTTGCGATCCAAGTCAGACCGTCGGGGTCGACGATCGCAATCCTACCAAGTCCTTCAGTAGATTGCGCTAATCGATCCAGAACAGGTTGGCAAATGTCAGGAATTCGTGTGCCGACAAGAAGCCTCTGTCCCACAACGGCTAAACGCAGAGAAAGCCGGTAGAAACCGTTTTCAGGGTCCTGTTCGGCCCACCCCAGCTCGCACATCGTTGTTAAAAGTCGATGCGCTGCGCTTTTTGGAACATCTAACCGGCGACTAATTTCACCTAGCGACATAGCTCCCGCGCTGTCGCTAAGCAGTGTGATCAGGTCGAAACATCTTTCCACGAGTGATTTGACAAGTCGCATGGCTGCAATTTATACCCGCTAACAGAATAGCGTTCCATTTAGCATATCGGCGGGATTTCACAAGTATCCCTGCCCTCGTTACTTCAGCGAATACCGGGAGCCGTCATGGGGTCAACGCATAAAGACCTGCGAGGCAAGATCGCCATCGTCACCGGTGCGGCTCGCGGACTAGGTAAAGCGACTGCCGAGGTTCTGGCAAACCGCGGTGCTCATGTCATCGTAAACGACCGTGAGCTTGCTGATGCAACCAAAGCCGCAGAAACAATTAGCGCCCAAGGCGGACAGGCAACTCCGTTGGCTTTTGACGTCTCTGACGTCGAACAGGTCAATGACGGGTTTCAACGTTTACTCGCTCAATTCCACCGTATCGACATCCTCGTAAATAATGCTGGAATTGGCGATTTCGTAAGCTTTCCAGAAATCACTCCGGAAAAATGGGATAGGATGCTCAATATCCATCTCAAAGGCTCCTTCAATTGTTGCCAGGCCGTCCTCCCGTCGATGAAAGAACGAGAATACGGCAAGATCGTCAATGTGAGTTCCGTAGCCGGAAAGCGCGGCGATTTTAGCGGCAACGCTCACTACACAGCCGCAAAAGCCGGAATGATTGGTCTCACCAAATCCCTTGCCGGTTATGCAGCGCCCTTTGGCATCAACGTAAATGCCGTTGCCCCTGGCCTTGTCGCTACAAATCTCACCGACGAGATGAGCCCGGAATGGAAGGCAACAACAATCGCACGCATTCCTGCCGGTCGCTTAGGCCTGCCCGAAGAGATCGGACGAGCCATCGCTTTTCTTGCCTCCGATGACGCTAGTTACATTTTCGGTGAGACCCTAAGCGTCAACGGCGGGTCATACATGGATTGATGCCCCCGCAACAGAAAACTAGCGGACAACGAAATGAAAATCGCAATTTTTGACGTCAGCCATTGGCACTTTCCGCTCTACCTCGCGCCATTGAGAGATTCAGGCATTGAGGTCGTTGGGATTTCTGATACGGCATCGTTTTCCGGAGATCGTTTTGCCAAAGAGCTAAACTGCAAGCTTTACGATTCTAATGAAGCACTTCTTCAAGCCGATTTTGATTTTGCATTAGTTTTCAGTCGCCATTCTGACATGGCAGCTTTAGCTGAACGCCTCATCAATCGTGGCATTCCTTTCCTGATTGAAAAACCTTGCGGTTTAGACCTTCAGGAGGTGCGCCGCATTCGAAAACTAGCCGATCAACGCGGCGTCTATGTGAGTGTACCATTTATCATTCGCGTGAGCGATCTAGCATCACGCCTCTCTCCTGCTGAAGGATTTACTCCTAGAGGTTTCCAGCACTTTGCGTTTCGATTCATCGTCGGGCCTGTATCACGTTATGAGCGTGTCGGATGCAGTTGGATGCTCGATAAAAAACATGCAGGAGGCGGCTCTCTTCTTAATGTTGGAATTCACTTTATCGACCTAATAGCATCGCTGACGGAATCGCCTATTACACAGGTGTCTGCACAATCAAGAATATACCGGCCAGATGTAACGGTTGACGAACAAACAGTTCTTACCTGCTACAATGCCGAAGGTCAGATTGCCGTCATCGAGACGGGTTATCTTTATCCGTCAACGGCAGACGATCAACGTGACTTCGCATTTTCCATATCGCATAATGCCGCTTACGTTCGAGGTTACGCTGACCAATTCTACGCTAAAAAGCGCGAGACGAACGAAGGTGTAGCAACCACCGTAGAGTACAATACCGACGCTTATTACCCGGTCTTTCTGAGACGCAGTTGGGCTGATCTTGCTGAAGGTCGCTCGCCCATCACGGGTTTGCGTGCTGCAGAGCACGCACTCGCTGTTATTGAAGCTGCATATCGATCGGCTGCGAGTGGGGGAGTTCCCCAACCCGTTGAGCACGACTTGTAGACACAGCTTCTCTCAATAACAGCGTTCCGCGACGTCTCATGAACTTCCGATGTGAACGAAATAGACATAACCAAGCGAGGAAATTATCATGTCGTTGTCAGGATCCGGTGTCATCGCAATCTGGAATGACATAACCGATGAAGGTCGCGAAAACTTTTACGAATGGCATGATCGCGAGCATATCCCAGAACGTGTAGGAATTCCTGGGTTTTTGCGCGGGCGCAGATACATCGCACTCACTGGAACACCAGAATATTTTACCCTGTACGAAGTTCAAAATAAATCAGTACTCACCGGCCCAGCTTATTTGGCGCGTTTGAATAGCCCGACGGAGTGGACAACCCGTTCCGTTCAACATTTTCGCAATACCTCCCGTTCCCTTTGCGATGTCGAATTGACCATCGGCGCTGGATCGGGCGGCTTTATTGGGACGGTCCGCTTCGATTGCGATCCTGGTAAAGACACAGCGATCTTGGAGAAGATTTCAACAACGATACTCCCGCGCGTGACTGAAGAACTTGCTATTTCAGCAGCACATATTTGCCGCGCAGATGAGAGTGCGAGCAACGTCAAAACCGCTGAGCAGCGAGGGCGGGCGGCGAACATGGTTCCGCGCTGGGTGATCATGGTCGAAGGTGCAACTGAAGAAGCCGTCGCTCATGCCCTTACAAAGCACCTAAGCACGACAGTCCTTAACAGTTTGGGCGTAACAGAATCAATGCAAGGTATCTATCGCTTGCAGTTCGATCTGGTTGCTCGAGCTTAAAACATCCAATACCCACCAAGACAAAAGATCGAGTTCAATACTCCAAAAGTGGGAGCACAAGTGATGAGAGCCTTGGTGAGTGGCGGAAGCCGCGGTATAGGCGCGGCGACTTGCGTACGGATTGCTGAAGCCGCTCTCGCTCGAGGAACGCGACCGATGATTGCGGTTTGCGGGCGTGAAGAATCGGACTCTCAGGAAGAGGTCGCCCGAGCGGTCCGCGCACTTGGCGGTGATGCGATAGCGTTAGTTGGCGATCTTAATGATGCGGACGTTCCCGCCAAGCTTGTTGACGCTGCTGTCGCTTCTTTTGGCGGATTGGATGCCATGGTCAGCAATGCAGGTATCGCAAGTCCAGCAAAGCTTTGCGATGTGTCCCTCGAAGCATGGGACAAAATGTTCAATGTCAATTTGCGATCTGGCTGGCTTCTTGCAAAAAGCGCCTATCCTCACTTGAAAAAGAGCCGTGGTGCAGCGTGCTTCACATCATCAATGTCAGGCCAATTGCCGCATGCTGGATCCGGACCATATAGCCCGACAAAAGCTGCTTTAGCGATGCTCGCCCAGACACTTGCTTTAGAATGGGCCCCAGATGGTATTCGGGTCAACGTTGTATCTCCAGGCATGACACATACACCGATGTCCGCGAAGATGTATGCTGATCCTGCAATAAAGAAGGCGAGAGAAGCTCTCATACCGCTATCAAGAATTGGTGATCCGAACGACATTGCCAACGCGATCGAATTCTTTATTAGCCCACTTTCGAGCTTCATCACTGGCCAAGATCTTTGTGTCGACGGCGGCTTCTCAAAAACTATCCTAAGTCATATCCCAGGACGACCTAGCTCAGTGAAAGACTGATAAGCCAGGTACATCGATTCGCCTCACACAAAAACGATAAATGTAAAATTAGATGATCATCAACACATTCTCATATCTCTGGTCAGCAACGGCGATCGATACGATTTGCAGCCTCAGCGAACACGGGTTTCATGAGTTTGAGGTGCCTATTAGTTCACCACACTGCTGGCCCGAGGAGCTATCACCGCGCGCCCGGTTAGAAGAAAAGCGGCGCCTACAAAATCACTCTGCACGTATCCGTTCCCTCAATGCGGGTGGCTATGACATCAATTTGGCAAGCCCGGCTGCAAGCATGCGGCGCAAGAGTACCGATCATATCAAGGCAGTAATCGACCTTGCTTATGATTGGGAGGCAACCGACGTTGTGATTTCACCCGGCACCCGTCGTCCAATGATTTCGCCTTCTCTGGAACTGACATTTGACTGGTTGTATGAAAGCCTAGCTGTCTTAATGCCAAGAGCTGAACAGGCGGGCGTAAGACTTCTTCTTGAAAATACACCTTATTGCTTCCGACCAACTTTTGATGAAATGGCCGGTATCGTCAAAGACGTAAAAAGTGAAAATCTGAAAATCGTCTACGATGTCGCGAACGCAGCCTATATCAAGGAAGATCCGGTCGCTTGCTTATTAACCGGACATCCAATGATTGCTCTAATCCACATTTCAGATACTGGGTTAGATGTTTGGGGCCACGATCCTATTGGTACAGGGATCATTGATTTTGAAGCATTGGGAAAAGCGGTTCAGACGACCAACAAGGGTAAGGATGTAGTCCTGGAGATAATTCGTGAGAACCAGCCCTTTGAGGAAATCCAAAATGGATTAGGAGAGCTCCAAAAGCGTGGCTGGAATTTTGAACCAATCAATTCTTAGAAAAAGACAGCAAGAGCATTATGATATTGGTACTTTGCTCAGCTTCTTCGTCGATGGCGAGGTAAACTGCGCCTACCTAGACAGCTTCAATTACAGCTTAATGGCATGCCGTAGCCCGGCCTGATTGCCAACGAATATGGCAGTCTACCCTCCCACCAACTTGAGGGGATTGGAACAAAGTAAACAGATGTTGGCGATGCGATTTGCTCAGCCCCAATCATCACCAAAGTAATAAATTAAGCAACGTGTAGACACCTAAGGTTATGACTTTCCAGGCAGGAAAGTGTTTTGTCACCACGGACTCCAACAGTAAGCAAACTAAATAGGTGTATATTTCTGTGATGTTGCCCATTGGAGTTTTAAAGTCCGACATAACCCCACTTGCTTGCACCGCCCTCCGACAAGCGGGTTATTCGCTTCGGACCGCGGTGATCGAGGCTTTTGTAAGAGATCTTGAGGCCAGCGTTGCCGCCTACCTGGCGCACGCGTCTGAAGAGACATCAACGCGGAAGGCCCACGATGCCCTCAAAAGAATATGGAAGCTCCTCAACGATACTGATCCGGCGATTGGCGTGCTCCGGACCCGTGTTCAATCATTGCCCGCGCCTGCCAAGAGGTGGCTGCTGCAACGTGGCACCACATTGTGGGAGCG
>JAIYCE010000069.1 GCA_027488155.1 Hyphomicrobiales bacterium
CAGCCACTCAGTCTCCCCAAAAGGCCGTTTCCCTCGTCTCCACCGAAGAACCGCGTTTCCCGGGCGTATTTGGGCCGTTTTTTGGATTGGAGATTTGGACACCGTAAGTGAAGGAGACATCCGGGCCTTTTTCGGCCTCCCGTCTCGATGGCCAATATCCCAATCTCCAACTTTGTGAGCCTGATCTAAGGAAGGGCCATTAGCGCTTTTGCCCGACACTAAAATGCCGTGGCAATCGATGGTAACAGGGAAAGCCTATTAGACACTGGCCTCTAACGCGCAGGCCTATTCAGCCTGCAGCAATCGTTCTTGCTCGGACCAACGCAGCGGTAAATTACGCGCAATATTGGATGCAGTCCAAGATGCCGGTGCAGTTCCGTCTGCAATGGCCGTGATCACCTTTGGTGAGAGATAGGCGAGCGATAATAAATATCGAAAATGCCGTTCTGTCAGATTGCCCTCTCCGGCTAAGGTATGAATGTCGCCACTCCCTTTAAGGATCAAGGCCATCCACTTGCGGGCTAACGCGATGGCCTTAAGCAATGCTAGTCGCTGCGCCGGATCATCTGCGATCTTCTTATTTTGATTTAATATCCCTTTTCGTGCTGACGCCGATGCGACATATGGATGCGACACGGTCATGAGATCTGCGCCGCTTTCTTTGTTGATGATCACCTCAACCCTATCATGCTTCACGACAACCTTTTTGATACTGACTTCACCAACCTGCATGGGTCCTGCCGTCAAATCCCGTGACTGCATCTCAGCGACAATATCGATCTTATTGGCACGGACTTGGTCCAATAAGTCCTGAAGAGCTGGGCGATCGAGAGAAGCGCCCGAGAATGCTCCGTCATCATATTTACCCGCAACGAGCTTCCAGCCCTCATGAGCTTGGCTCTCGATATAGACCTCATACGCTTCGCGCTGCGCATCCAACAAGTTAAAGGCGAGATCGAGATTATGGTCAGTGGATTTTCGGGTATATATGACGCAGCGCTTAGTCGTGATTGAAGCGTTCTTCATGCCTGACCTCCCTGCCCTCGATTACGCCTCGCGCTGTACCCCGTTCTATTTTGGCCATCACTCTGCACGTCTTTGGCCAACTCACTCCCCACTTTATTTGCACCTTTATTCATCCGAAGGCCGAAAAATCGCGGGCCATTTCATTTTGTCCCGGTGATCTCCTTCGCAATTGCAGACAGGCTTGGATAAAGCGCCTCACGCCAAAGAAACCCTCCAGGAGCAACGATTACCTCATGAACGGCCCTTGATACTCACGCACGATAAATGACCAGGGCTTGATCGGCTTTTCAGCGCTCTCTTTCTCGGCGGCAAGCCGACCAAGAAGCTTCGCTATTCGCTGCTCTAAACCACCCAGTGCATCTTCTTGAATCTGATGCGCCAAAGCACGAACCAGAAGATCTCTTGAAAGAGATTTTGTTGGCTCGCTTTTGTTACGAGCACGCCAAATAGCCCTAAGACTCGCCGAGTCTGCTTCTTCGATTGTAATCAGGGTTGTCTGAAGGGCGTCTCGGTCAGCCGCCGGACTATCGTCCGACTGCCTCCAGATGCTCACCTGTGCCATCTCATGCCGACAGCGTATTCGGATTGAACATTAGATAATAAATTGTGCTGCCGTCCTGGCGTCGTCGATCAATCTGATGCCCGCCTTTACGGAGCCGGCTGAGAACAGCGCGAGTTGAACGAGGCAGCCGGCCTGTTGCTGAAATCAATTCATCAAGCGAAGCGCCGTCTGAATGCGCAAGCATATCGACGACAAGGCCCTGCTTGCCGGGCCGAAACGCTGTGCTGTCCTCACCCTGATCTTTGCCTGTCCTATACGCTTCAGGCAGCTTATTGACTGCCGTCCGAAGGGCTGAGGCTTTGAGTAAATTGCGGATCAGCTTCGGTACATACGCAACAACATCGTTGCTCTGCAAAATCTCTTTCGTGTCTGCCTTTTGGCTAGGTTCATTTCGAGAGCGCTTGTTATCGCGCGCTTTGGACACGCACGTTTGTGGCGCATTCTTTGAATTTTGGGCAGTCTCGCTTGCATTTTCGTGACGAGCCATCGCGGCCTCCTGTGGTCAATGACGGGATCTACCCCGTCACCTCCCAGACCCCGCATCGGCCCTTATGCCGGCGGGGGATTTGGAGAAAGCCGCGCTCATTCGCGGTAAAAACAGCAATGCTTCCTGTGCCGGAGAAGTCGACCCGAAAAGATCGAATTAACCCGAATTATTGACGATGATGGCTCCAGATATAAGTTTTACAGCCTTTTTTGCTGTTCATTTTGTGCGTGTAGCATTTGTGTAACCGGAGTATGTTCCTATTTCACAATGTTGTTTACTCTCTCAGCGCACACTGCGCTGAGCCACAAGGCTTCAAATGCATCCTATCCTGAACATCTCAGCGGGCAGATTTCAAACTAGGCGCCCTTAACCCCGACGGCACCACAGTATTCGAACCGGTCGCTTCAATTTCCTTGCGCCCCATTTCTTAATGGGTATGACCAGCAAAGATATGGATGCTACCATCATTGCTATCCTAATAGATAATATCTACAACGATAAAAGGTCTATTCTGCCAGCAAGCTACTCGCGTGATCGCGACCGCAAGCTCGAAAAAATACCTAAACTTCTTTATTCGTAAAGAGCCCGAACGTTTTTAGATCCAAAGCGATCCACCCTCCAAATCGTAGCGCATCTTCAGATTGCCCTTCATATTTGAAAGGAAAACTACGTGGCATGGACCCTCTAATTCTTTCCCCTAGCGATGATTATTCTCAAGCATGCGCAAGAATTTTTACACCGCAGGGTAAGCAAAATAAATCTTGAGTGAGTGCAGGTGGAAAACCGCATCCATAATATGCTGCCCGATTGCAGCATCTATTTCTGTTGCCGGCTGAGTCTGACCGAGAGTCGTTTTTACCAAGAAACTGCGATATAGCTAGCAAGATCGACGTAAGGATTACAACCAGCGTTGAGATGGCAGCAATTGTCGGATCAATCTGGTCTCGCAAGGCATTAAACATATTGCGTGTGAGTGTCGAATTAGAACCGCCAGATACGAATAACGACACGATGACCTCGTCGAAGGAGGTCAAAAATGCCAGCACAGCACCCGATATAACGGAAAATCGGATCTGTGGAAGCGTCACAAAGAAAAAAGCGCGTAATCTAGAGGCGCCAAGGCTGCGCGCAACTCGCTCCTGATTCATGTCAAAACTTTTCAGCGCCGAAGAGACCACCATTGTTACGATCGGAATGGCGAGCATGCTGTGAGCTAAGACAAGACCGATGATTGAATTCACCAGCTTGATCTTCACATAGACATAGAAGACCCCGATACCAACAAGGATCACGGGCACGATGATAGGCGCCAGCAAGATGCCCAAGATTAAACCCGCAAATCTGAGCCGGGCTGCGTGCAATCCATATGCCGCCATAGTGCCAAACAAGGTTGCAACGATCATCGTCAAGATGGCAGCCTTAAACGAGGTTTCGGTCGCCTGCATCCAAGCCGTTGAGTTGAAGTAGTTACGATACCAACGCAACGACCATTCGCGCGGCGGGAACTCGAGATACTGCGATTCCGAGAACGACATCGGGATCACAATAATCGAGGGTAACATAAGAAATAGCAGAACTAGCCCGGCTAGGATGTAAAGCCAAAGCCGACCTCCATGTGTAATCTGGGTTTCTGTAGCGGGTTGTCTGAGCCAGCTCATTACGCGCCACCCCCGCTAAGAAAGCGATCGAGCCTTACGAGGCGTGATGCCGCGTAGAGGATTATCCCCGTCAAAATGAATAGTACGACGCCAAGAGAACTCGCTGCTCCCCAGTTGAAGAACAACTCAATGTCCGTCGCAATGCGGTTGGCAACCATCGTGATCTTGCCGCCTCCTAGAACGGCGGGCGTCACATAAAAGCCAAGGCACAGAATGAAGACCATCAGAGCCCCTGCGACCAAGCCTGGCAACGATAGGGGTAAAAATACAAGCCAGAAAGCTAGCGTCGGGCTAGCACCAAGATTTGCAGCTGCTTTGAGATAATCTCGGTCAATCGAACGCATCGTAGCATAGACGGGCAGCACCATAAACGGCAGCATGATGTGAATCATTCCAATCAGCGTGCCGTTGAGATTGTGCACCAGGGCCAATGGCGAATCCCAAAGGCCGAGCTTAATGCCCCATGTATTGATCAGGCCCTGCCGCTGGAGCAGCACAAGCCAAGCGTAGGTGCGCACCAGAAGTGATGTCCAGAAGGGAAGCATCACTGCAATCATGCAGATATTAGCGACGCGGCGCGGCAATTGCGAAAGAGCGTAGGCCAGCGGATAGCCGAGCAGGATACAGATAGCCGTCGTTATGAAGCTGATCTCAAACGTGATGCGAAAGGCGCGTCCATAAGATGGTTGGACCAGCATACGTTGGTAGTGCTCGAGACTGAAGCCGCCAGCATCATCCAAGAAAGACAGCCAGAAAAGCCAGCCGACGGGCACCAGCATTGTCATAGTGACCAGTAGAACTGCGGGGCCGCTGAGGCTGAAGAGTATCAATCGTTCGGCCAGCGCATCGCGGCGAAGACCTTTGGCATTTAGCCCGGCTTCGTGGCTCATGCCGCGCGTTCCTCGACTGGAAGTAGGTAGGTATCCGCGGCCTTCAATCCCAAATAGATCTCTTCTCGCACTAAGGGCACTCGAGCGGAGGCACTCGCCCTCACGCTAACAATCTTTCCATCGGAGAGCGACGCCTGAACGAGTACGCTGTCTCCTTGGTAGATTGCTGCTGTGACGGTGGCAGGCAGCACATTGATGCCTGCTGTTGCAGCGTGCTCCAGAATAGTGAGGCGTTCGGGCCTAATCATCAGCTGATGCGACCCTTTCCGTGACGGCTGGCTGGCGAGCGTGAGGGGGACGCCGTTGAAACTGCATCCGACGGCATCGACATCGACTGTGATGAACGTGGATTCCCCAATGAACTCAGCTACGAATCGATTTGCTGGTCGCTCGTAGATCGCTTTCGGCGTATCGATCTGGCGGATGCGCCCCAGATCAATGACGGCGATGCGATCAGACATGGTGAGTGCCTCGCGTTGGTCATGCGTGACATAGACAGTCGTCATACCAAGCCGTTCGTGCAGTTGTCGCAGTTCAATCTGCATATGCTCACGCAATTGCTTATCAAGTGCTGACAAGGGCTCGTCCATCAGCAGGATGCGCGGTTCAAACACGATGGCGCGGGCTAATGCGATACGCTGGCGTTGCCCTCCAGAGAGTTGATCGATGCGACGTGCGCCATACCCGCCGAGCTTCACCAATTCCAGTGCTTGCTCGACACGCTGCGTCGTTTCAGCTTTGCCTATCCCTCGAAGCTTGAGCGGGAAAGCGATGTTCGCTGCGACGTCCATGTGAGGGAAAAGTGCGTAATTCTGGAAGACCATGCCAACATCACGCTTGTGGGGGGCCAGCCGAATAACCTCGCGCTCACCAAATCTAATGCTGCCGCAATCGGGCCGGACAAAGCCCGCGAGCATCATTAGTAGCGTGGTTTTGCCGGACCCCGAAGGTCCAAGCAGGGTTAGGAATTCGCCGCGCTGAACATCGAGGTCAACCGCATCAAGAACGCGAAGCGTGCCGTAGCTCTTCGTCAGCTGTCTGACAGCGATCGGGAGCGCCGCGTCTCTGGCCATACCTATTTCCTATATTTCTTGCTTGTTCGATGGTGACGGAGCGAGGCCCGTGTTGTGCCTCGCTCCACCTGCTTGAGCGACGAAACCGCCTTATTCGCTCAGCATGTTCTCGTATGCTGCTGCAGCCTGTGCCTCGAACTTGATGTACCAGTCGAGATTAACGGTCAGCTGGTTAGCAGCATTTTCGGGATACGACGGCAGCTTCTTCGCATAGGCCGCATCAATCGTTCCGAGTTCGTAAGCCTTCTTATTTGTGGGGCCGTAGGTGATGTATTTCGTGAACTCAGCCTGATATTGTGGCTTGCTGATCTCCGCGAGGAACTTCATTGCAAGATCCTTGTTCGGCGCACCCTTGGGAACTGCAAAACAATCATAATCAAGCAGCGCCTGATTAAATGTATAGGCTACTTTGGCACCATCCTTCGCTACCACGTCGAACCGACCGTTCCAGCCGGTGATCATGTCGACTTCACCATCCTTCATTAATTGGGCGTGTTGCGCCCCTGATGTCCACCAGACCGCGACATGAGGTTTGAGTTCTTTGACCTTCTTAACCGCTCGTTCGATCCCGCCTGGAGCGCTGAGAACTTCATACACCTTGTTCGGAGGCACACCGTCCGCCATCAAAGCGGGCTCGAGTGCGCCCGCAACACCCTTGCGATAGGAGCGCTTGCCAGGAAACTTCTTCACGTCCCAGAAATCAGCCCAAGTCTTCGGGCCGTTCTCACCGAAGGTCTTAGTGTTCCAGGCTAGGACGGTTGAAAACACATCGCCACCGACACAATAGTCTGTGGCCATATTGGGTAAGAAGTCCTTGGTATCGATGACCTTGTAGTCCAGTTTTTCAAGAATACCCTCGGCGCCAGCTCGGGCAGCACTGCCTGAGCCGCTTGCAACGATATCCCATGTTACTGCACCAGCCTTCACTTTCAGTCTCAGATCAGCGATGCCGGAATAGGTCTCTTCCTTCACCGTGATACCCAACGCCTTAGCCGCTGGCTGGAATAAGGCCTTGCTTTGCCCCTCCTGATAGGATCCACCGAAGGACACAACGGTCAGCGTCTGTTGTGCTGCCGCGCCATACGCGCTTGCGGACAGCGCTATGCCACTCAGAATGAGGGCAGTGAAACGTCTTACTGATCTCTTCTTGTCGTTCATAGCTCTACTCCATGTAGCCCAGTGAAAATTGTCTTCGCTTATTTGGTCAGCAGAATAGGGCCATTTTAGACTGCCAACGATACCATTTAGAGGCGGGCTGTTACGGATTTGAGCTTTGAAAAGCTCATCAGTGCCTCGAGTCCTTTGGCACGTCCGAACCCTGACGCGCGGTTCCCGCCGAAAGGTGTCTCGATGCCGCCAGCAAAAAACTCATTGATATAGACCTGCCCGGCATCCAGGCTTGCAGCGATGCGGTGCGCATTAGACAGGTCGCGCGTGTAGATGCCGGCGGCAAGCGCATAGTCAGTGCCGTTCGCCAGCGAGATGGCGTGCTCAACAGTGTCCGCAATTTGCACGCAGAGGACAGGGCCGAAGATCTCGCATTGCACGGCCTCATCATTAGGCGCGAGGCCATCAAGGATCGTTGGTTCATAGAACCAGCCGAGACCCGTTTCGGGATCCGCGGTGCTCTGGCCGCCGCACAATACCTCGACGCCTCGGGCTCGCGCCCGCTCAACAAAGCCACCGATCCTCGCAAGCTGGGCGGGTGAATTAACAGGGCCCATATCGACAGCACGCAGGCCATGCCCGACCCGAAGCGCGCGAGTGCGCTCAACCAGCTTACTGACAAAGCTGGCGTGAATTTGCCGTTCAACGATCAGGCGAGACCCGGCAGAGCAGATTTGCCCTGCATTCTCGAAAATCGCACCAATAACGCCGTCAATCGCGGCGTCTAGATCGGCGTCGGCAAGCACAACCACTGGTGACTTGCCGCCCAGCTCAAGCGCAAGGCGCGTCACATTTGGCGCGGCGCTCTGCATGACGTTGATACCTGTTGCTACCGAACCGGTGAATGTGATGTGGTCAATGCCGGGATGAGCCACGAGTGGCGCCCCGACGTCTGCTCCGGTTCCTGTAACTACATTGAACACGCCGGGCGGAAGTCCCGCCTCAGCCAGTATTTTGCCAAGCATCAAAGCAGTCAGCGGAGTTTGATCCGCCGGCTTTGCAACGACGACGCATCCTGCGGCCAGCGCCGGGGCGAGGCCGCGCACTAAAGTCGAGATCGGGTAGTTCCAAGGAACGATCTGCGCCACAACGCCGATCGGCTCGTGTCGGGTATATGAAATGTAGTCCGGTCCAAGCGGAATGCTGCTTCCCTGAAATTTGTCGCATGCCCCAGCATAATATTCAAAAGCCCGAGCGGCACCGCCGACATCCCCCTGTGCTTCGACCAGTCTCTTGCCGGCATGGAGTGTTTCTGCGACGGCTAGGTGATCTGCGTGGGCACGTATCAGGGCAGATGCGCGGCTAAGGAGGCGACCACGCTCTGCAGGAACTATCTTGCTCCATGGCCCGGACAGCGCAGTCCGTGCTGCGCCGATTGCAAGATCCACATCCAGTGCATTGCCAGCGGCTACAGACGCGAAAGCCTTGCCAGTTCCGGGGTCGATCGTTTCCATGCGCCTGCCGGAGACAGATGGAACGCTGCGCCCATCGATCCAGTGCTGTTCAGGCAAATCAGCGATCGAGCCAGTCCTGCGAGCCTCATTGACCAAATGAACCAAGGCTACGTTCATCGGCCCTCCAGCACGCTAACGTTGTACTGCGCCTTTGAAAGCCAATCGGGATGAATCTCGACGCCCCAACCAGGCTCATCCGAAACAGTGGCGTGACCATCTACAATCTCGAAGGGAGACTTGCGGTAAAGCCCATATTGCCAAGGGTAGTAATCGGATTCCTCGATCGAAAATTCGAGGTAGTTGCCCGCGTTTGGGATCGCGCGCAGCAGGTGCATTGTGAATAGAGTTACCAGCGACCAATTGGCGCAATGTGGGGTACAGGGCAGCCCGGCAGCGGCCCCCATGGCCGCCACGCGCATCGTTCGGACCATACCGCCGAGATAGCATACGTCCGGCTGTATGATATCGACGGCCTGCATCTCGATCATGTGCCGCCAGATCGGCATATAGCAATCCTGCTCGCCGCCGGTGACATCAAGGTTTAGCGCTTCACGGACCTCGCGCGTCTGTTCTAATTCCCAATAAGGGCATGGCTCCTCGAAATGGCAGACGCCATTGTCCTCAAGCATGCGACCAACTTCAATCGCGCGCTTTGGCGAAAAGCCGCTATTGGCGTCGACCATTAGTGCAACCTTGTCACCGAGTGCCTTGCGGATAGTCGGAACAATTGCTTCCGTTCTGCCGGGCCATTCATCGATGTCATGGCCACATTCAGCCGCTACGCGAAATTTGAAGGCATCAAAGCCGAATTGGTCCCGCAGGTTCAGGAAGCGCTTGGCTTCATCGTCAGGTGTGATGTCGCGCTTCATAGACGAGGCGTATGCACGCAGGCGACCTGGCTTCCCACCAAGCAATTCGCAAACGCTTTTGCCAGCGCGCTTGCCAGCCATGTCCCAAAGCGCCGTATCAAGTCCGCCGATCGCACGAAAAAGATGGCTTCCAGGGAATTTGTGTTCCTTTTCGGGAACGAGATCGACAATCCCGGCTATATCGGTGCTGTCATGACCGAGCGCCCAGGGCGCGACTTGGCGATGCAGGATTAGCGCAGAAATATCCGAATGGTAGGTTGAGACCTGTCCCCAACCTTCCGCTCCATCCTCAGCAGTAACACGAACGAAACCGACATCCTGAGTTGCGAACGTCTCAATCTTCGAAATCTTCATGCCCACCCCCCAACTTCGCGAGGGTATCAGGGTTGACCCAAATTGGCGGAGAACTAAGATCCAATCTCATTAAAATAAGATACCATTTTGGTGGGTCTGTTGATGCCCGCTTAAATTAGGAGCGAAGATGGTCAAGCGAGCAGGAGGAGCGCTCCTTCTTGGGATCCAGATGGATCGGACATCATCGGTACCGATCGGAACACAGCTTTACACTTCGTTGCGTGAACTGATGCTCTCTGGCGCCATCGCTACCGGATTCCGCCTCCCCGCGACACGAACCCTCGCGAAACAACTCTCCGTCTCGCGCACAACAGTCGTCGATGCTTTCGAGCGGCTAATTGCAGAGGGGCTGATCATCTCGCGCGTCGGCTCAGGAACATTTGTCAGCGATGTGCTGGATGCAGAACGCCCGCGGCCCGCACTACCGAGCGACCAGAATGACGCGCGTCTGACAAAGCCGAAACTATCTCTGGCTATGAATCACGCCATTTCTAAGTTTTCGTCGCGTTCGCGTTTACCTTATCAGTCTGGCGCGTTTGTGACGGCATTGCCTGCCTATGATGTGTTTCCAATGGCGCAATGGTCTCGCATCGCCGCCGGACTTTGGCGGGGTGCGCGTGCGGATGTACTAGGCTATGGAGAGCCTTTCGGTTTGAGCCGCTTGCGTGAAGCCATTGCGGCGCATCTTCGCGGGAATCGCGGAATATCATGTGAAGCAGGGCAGATCTTTATCGTTGGAGGGGCACAGCAGGCCTTTTACTTGATTGGGGCCGCTCTGCTCGATCAAGGTGATCGTGTATGGTTTGAGAATCCCGGTGCGATTGGGGCGCGCAACAGCCTCATTGCTTGCGGAGCTAATCTAGTTCCGGTGCCGGTGGATCGCGATGGCCTTATAGTGGACGAAGGAGAACGTCTCAGCCCATCGTTCAGGCTTGCTTTTGTGACGCCCTCGCACCAGCAGCCCTTGAGCCATATCATGAGCCTTGAACGTCGATTTGCCTTGTTGCGTGCTGCCCAGCGCGCTGAAGCGTGGATCATTGAGGACGACTATGATGGCGAGTTCTTTTTTGGTCGCCAGCCGATCCCCACTCTCAAGAGCATTGATCAGACTGGTCTGGTGATCTATGTCGGCACTTTTTCGAAGTCGCTTTTCCCAGCATTGCGCCTCGGTTTCATGTTGGTTCCGCCCGCGCTCGTTGAAGCCTTCGAACAGATCACTGCCTCCTTTGTTCAAGGGGTGCCTACAAGCATTCAGGCAATTGTTGCTGAATTCATTCAGGGCGGGCATTTCGCAACGCATATTCGGCGCATGCGTGGCATTTATGCCGAGCGGCACGCAACACTGATCGAGCAATCCCGGAAGCACCTTGGCGGCCTGTTGGATGTCATGCCGACTGAAAGCGGTCTGCATACGATCGGATTGTTGCCCCCCAAAATTTCCGAGCGAAGTGCGACTAGAAACGCTTCAGATCAGGGTGTAATCGTCTCTCCAATCGAGCGCTTTTCAATCGCGCCGACCCCCTTCAATGGCCTCGTCCTCGGATTTGGCACCGCCAATTCGCGTGAAATCCATGAAGGGGTTGCAAAGCTCGCCCCCATTCTCGAGGCGCTCGCTTAACTCGCATGCGGAAGTGGTATGCTAAAAATTTGAGACTGGCTATCAGTAGCGCGCCAATTAAGTGCAAGCTTTGGTCATGCTTGAGGCAGATTACATCATTGTCGGCGCGGGAACCGCCGGCTGCGTTTTGGCCGATAGGCTGACGGCCTGCGGCCGGTTCACCGTTTTGGTGCTTGAGGCTGGCCCAAGCGACAGGCGTCTGCCAATACAAGTCCCTATCGGCTATGGCATGTCGTTTTTCAATCCGACCGTGAACTGGATGTATCGAACGGAGCCAGAACCGGCACTCGCAGATCGCTCGGGATACTGGCCGCGCGGCAAGGTCCTTGGCGGCTCCGGCTCGATCAATGCGATGGTGCATGTGGAGGGGCAGCCGGTTGATTTCGCGGACTGGGAGAAGGCTGGCGATTCAGGCTGGAGCCTAGAGGCGCTTTCCAGCTATCTGGACCGCGCCAGTGAGCGTATCCAAGGGAATGACGTAAGCCGTGATACGCATCCGCTCTGTGTAAACTTTCTTGCAGCCGGGCAACAGGTGGGATTTCATTCCGAAGCAGATTTGTCTAGGCTCGGCGCTGATGGTGTCGGCTATTTCCGGATTGCCACTCGTAATGGCCTTCGTCTCTCATCGGCCCGTGCCTATCTGCGCCCGGCGATGCGGCGTTCCAATCTTTCCGTGCATGTAGATGTTCATGCAAATCGCATCGGATTTGACGGCTTACGTGCGTGTGAGGTTCATTTCAGCAGAGCGGGTTCTGTTCACGTTGCTCGTGCGCGGCGCGAGATTATTCTGTGTGCGGGCAGTATCAATTCGCCGAAGCTGCTGCAGCTTTCTGGCATTGGTCCAGCGTCGACGCTCAAAGCCAATGGTATCGACGTATTGCGTGAAAGAAGCGGAGTTGGCCGAAATCTTCAAGATCACCTGTGCATCGACCATCTCTACCGCTCGCGTCTACCGACGTTGAACCAACAATTCGGCTCCATTTCCGGTAAGATTTTCGCGGGCTTGCGATATCTTTTGTTCCGCAGTGGCCCGCTTGCATTGAGCGTGAATCAGGCAGGCGGCTTTGTACGTTCGCGACCAGGTCTCGCAGCACCTAACATGCAGCTTTACTTTTCGCCGCTAAGCTACACACGTACGCCGCCCGGAACGCGCCCGCTAATGCGGCCAGATATCTTCCCCGGGTTTCTGTTGAGCGCGCAGCCTTGTCGGCCGACGAGCCGGGGCTTCCTAGAGATTGCCTCGGCAGATCCAGCAGCCGCGCCCCGGATTGTTCCGAATTCGCTTGCGACCGACCATGATGTTTCGGAACTGCTCGAAGGCTCGCGCCTGCTGCGTCAGCTTGCTGCCACGCCCGCCCTTCGCGACGTGATCGAAACCGAACTGATGCCCGGTTCAGGCATCCAATCTGATGCCGAGATGTTCGCCGATATTCAGAAAAGGGCAACGACCGTTTATCATCCTGTGAGCACCTGTCGAATGGGACACGATCCTGATACGGATGTCGTTGATCAGAGCCTCTGCGTTCACGGTGTCGAGCGGCTTCGGGTGGTTGATGCCTCGATCTTTCCGTCAATCCCGTCTGGCAACACAAATGCCCCTACCCTTATGGTTGCTGAAAAAGGGGCAGACCTTATTCTTGGAAAGAGTGGTCTTCGATGAACACGCCAGCTGTTTCAGTAAATACCCTAACGACGCCCTACTGGTGGGACCATGTGCCACGCCCCGTCTTACCTGAAACAGATTTGCCTGCGAGTGCAGATGTCGTTGTGATTGGCTCTGGCTATACTGGGCTGCATGCAGCGCTTCAGACAGCGCGCGGTGGAAGGCACACCGTTATTCTCGACGCCGAGGATGCGGGATGGGGGTGCAGCACGCGCAATGGCGGTCAGATCTCGACCAGCATCAAGCCAGGCCATGCCGAACTTGTGCGGCGCCATGGGCTTGAGGCTGCAACCCGGATCATGCAGGAAGGGCGCAACTCGCTGGCCTTTGTCGAGGAGTTCGTCCGGAGCGAGCAGATCGACTGCGATTTTGGCGTGGTCGGCCGCTTTCACGCCGCACATAACGCCGCCCAATACGAAATCCTAGCACGCGGAATCGAGAACCAGCCCAAGGGGCTTGAAGTTCCCGCTCATGTCGTGCCGCGCGCCGAGCAGCGCAGCGAGCTGGGGACCGATGCCTATTTTGGCGGTATCGTCCTGCGCGCGCATGCTTCGATCGATCCCGCCCGCTATCATGCCGGCCTGCTTGCCAAGGTGCAGGCGGCGGGCTGCGAGATCCATCCGCGCACGCCCGCCCTGAAGATCGAGCGCTCCGGCAGCACTTTCAATGTCACCACGCCGCGTGGATCCTGCATCGCCCGCAATGTGGTGATCGCAACCAATGGCTATACCGGCACCTTGACCCCCTGGCTGCGCCGGCGCGTCATTCCCATTGGCAGCTATATCATCGCGACCGAACCTCTCGCGCCGGAGGTGATGGCGCGGATCATGCCCAAGAACCGCATAGTTAGCGATACGCGCAAGGTGGTCTACTATTATCGGGCCTCTCCGGATCGGACGCGCATCCTGTTCGGCGGGCGGGTCTCGCACAACGAAACCGATCCCATGGTGAGCGGACCGAAACTGCGCAACGACATGGTGAAGCTCTTCCCCGAGCTGGCACAAACCCGCATCAGCCATTCCTGGTGTGGTTTGGTCGCCTACAGCTTCGACGAGCTGGCGCATATCGGCACGCATGAGGGGATGCACTACGCCATGGGCTATTGCGGCTCCGGCGTCGGCATGGCGAGCTATCTTGGCATGCGGCTTGGCCAGCAGGTTCTTGGGCTCAAGGAAGGTCATACGGCGCTTAATGAGGTGAAGTTCCCTACCCTGCCGTTTTACACCGGCAACCCATGGTTTCTGGCGCCTTCGGTCATGTACTATCGATGGAAGGATTCCAGGTAGGCCGGGCAGCCTGCCCCGTGTTTTCAGCCCATCTTCCCCAAATTCGACCACGGAGCGGAGAGCGATGCCCGGAAATCTAACAATCGAGTCCCTCAAGACTCTGGCAAGCGAAGGACAGATCGACACCGTGCTCGTCTGCATGGTTGACATGCAGGGGCGCCTGATGGGCAAGCGCTTCCATGTCCGCAATTTTATAGATTCCGCCCATGCCGAAACGCATTGCTGCAACTACCTGCTGGCCACAGATCTCGAAATGGCGACGCCGGATGGCTATGCCTCGACAAGCTGGCACGCCGGTTATGGCGACTATGCTCTTCATCCCGACCTGACCACGTTGAGACTTGTGCCCTGGCTGGAGGGCACAGCCATGGTGTTGTGCGACGTGCTCGACCACCACACGCATCAGCCGGTTGCCCATTCCCCCCGAGAGGTCCTCAAGCGCCAGATCGAGCGCCTCGCGGCCATGGGACTCACGGCGATGATGGCGTCCGAACTTGAATTTTTCCTGTTCGAGCAAAGCTACGAGAACATCCGCAAGGGTGGATTTCACGATCTCGTCCCCATCAGCGGCTACAACGAGGACTACCATATCCTTCAGACAACGAAGGAAGAGGTCGTGATGCGCCCCTTGCGCAACCACCTCTTTGCCGCAGGCATCCCGGTCGAAAACTCAAAGGGCGAGGCTGAAGCTGGGCAGGAGGAACTGAACATCCGCTATGCTTCCGCGCTTGATTGCGCCGATCATCACACCATCGCCAAGCATGCAACCAAGGAAATTGCCTGGCAGAAGGGGCATGCGGCGAGCTTCCTGCCCAAATGGCACCATACGCGGGTCGGAAGTTCCGCCCATATCCATATGTCACTCTGGCGCGGCGAATTACCCGCATTTTTTGACCCAAGCGCCCAATGGGGCATGTCCGACCTCATGCGGCAGTTTATGGCCGGCATCATCGAATACGCCCCCGAATACACGGTGTTCCTTGCGCCCTATATCAACAGCTACAAGCGCTTCATGAAGGGAACCTTCGCGCCCACCAAGGCTGTATGGTCGGTTGATAACCGAACCGCAGGTTTCCGGCTTTGTGGTGATGGCACCAGGGCAGTGCGCGTGGAGTGCCGCATCGGAGGCTCGGATCTCAACCCCTATCTTGCACAGGCGGCATTGCTCGCCGCCGGCATCAAGGGGATCGAAAACGGGATGGCGCTAGCTCCGCCTGCGATTGGCGATGTCTATCAGGACGGTGCAGCCCGCCAAATCCCGACGACCCTGCGTGAAGCAACCGGCACGTTGCGCAATTCTGCGATGTTGCGCGAGGCGATGGGCGACGCGGTGATCAACCACTATGTACGTTGCGCGGAATGGGAGCAGGAAGAATTCGATCGTGTTGTCACGGACTGGGAAATCGCCCGCGGCTTTGAAAGGGCATGACGCGCATGACACGGTCCGTACAATGCTTCTCCCCCATCGATGGTTCGCTCTACGCGGAACGCCCGCTGGCGACGCCGGATGAAGCCCGAAGCGCAGTACGCGCTGCACGAATGGCACAAAGGCACTGGGCCGCGCGGCCGTTACAGGAACGCGTTGCGCTGGTGCTCGCGGGGGTCGTCGAGATTGGCAAGACAACTGAGCGTATGGCGCTCGAATTGGCGCATCAGATGGGGCGACCAGTCCGCTATGGCGGGGAGTTTCGCGGATTCGAGGAGCGCGCGCGCTATATGGCCGCAATTGCGCCGGAAGCGCTCGCCCCGACCCTGATCGAGGATAGTGCGACTTTCCGGCGTAAAATCGTGCGCGAGCCGCAGGGGGTCGTGCTCGTGATCGCACCCTGGAACTATCCTTATATGACAGCGATCAACACGGTAGCTCCGGCATTGATCGCGGGGAATGCGGTCATTCTTAAGCATGCCGCGCAGACCTTGCTGGTCGGCGAGCGGATGGCAGAGGCCTTTCACGCCGCCGGAATCCCGAACGATGTGTTCCAGAACCTCTTTCTCGATCACGAGACATCCGCGTGCTTAATTGCGGAAGGATCTTTCGGCCATGTCAACTTTACAGGGTCGGTTGCGGGTGGCCGGGCGATCGAACGCGCGGCGGCGGGCACTTTCACAAGCGTTGGCACCGAACTCGGGGGAAAGGATCCCGGTTATGTCCGTATCGATGCCGATCTCGACGCGGCCGTTGAGTCGCTCATTGATGGTGCGATGTTCAATTCCGGGCAATGCTGCTGCGGCATCGAGCGCATCTATGTGCAGGAGAGCCTGTTCGACGCCTTTGTCGAAAAATCCGTTGCGCTCGTGAAGGGCTATAGGCTTGGCAATCCGCTCGATCCGGAGACGACACTCGGGCCCATGGCGCAGCCGCGTTTTGCCGCCGCTGTCCGTGCCCAGATTGCCGAGGCTGTGGCTGCTGGGGCAAAAGCCCATATCGAGACCTTTCCGTCGGATGATGGAGGAGCCTATCTCTCGCCCCAGATCCTGACTGACGTGGATCACAATATGCGGGCGATGCGCGAGGAAAGCTTCGGGCCGGTCGTCGGGATCATGCCGGTGCGCGATGATGCCGAGGCGATCCGGCTGATGAATGACTCGCCCTACGGGCTTACGGTTTCACTCTGGACGCAGGACGCTACCCGTGCGGAAGAGATCGGAGCTCAGCTCGAAACCGGCACGATCTTCATGAATCGATGCGACTATCTTGACCCGGCTCTGTGCTGGACCGGCTGCAAGGAGACCGGCCGGGGCGCAGGCCTCTCGGTTCTCGGATATCACAGCCTGACTCGTCCGAAATCATATCATCTGAAGAAGGCCTGAGCCATGACGCTCGTTGCAAACTGGTCCTACCCAACATCCATCCGCTTCGGGGCCGGGCGCATCCGAGAAATTGCCGATGCCTGCGCCCGGGCCGGCATCCGGCGGCCACTCCTTGTAACGGATCGCGGGCTGGCAGGCATGGATATCACGGCGCGAACACTAGCGTTGCTGGAAGAGGCAGGGCTCGGCCGCGCAATATTCGCGGATGTTGACGCCAATCCTGATGACCGGAATGTCGCGGAAGGGATGCGGGTGTATCGTGAAGGCGGCTTTGATGGTGTTGTCGCCTTTGGCGGTGGCTCGGGGCTGGACCTTGCAAAGGTCCTGGCCTTCATGGCTGGACAGACACGGCCGCTCTGGGATTTCGAGGATATCGGTGATTGGTGGACCCGCGCCAATCTCGACGCCATTCACCCGATCGTTGCGGTGCCGACTACCGCCGGTACCGGCTCTGAGGTCGGGCGCGCCAGCGTCATCACGAACACAGACATTCACGAGAAGAAGATCATCTTCCATCCGAAAATGCTGCCTTCCGTTGTCATCTGCGACCCGGAGCTGACCGTTGGCATGCCGAAAACCATTACAGCCGGCACAGGCGTCGATGCCTTTGCGCATTGTGTGGAAGCGTACTGTTCGCCACACTATCACCCGATGAGCCAGGGCATTGCGCTCGAGGGCATGCGGCTGATCAAGACCTATCTGCCGCGCGCCTATGCGGATGGCAACGATATCGAGGCACGCGCCCATATGATGAGTGCCGCCGCGATGGGCGCGACAGCATTCCAGAAGGGACTGGGGGCGATTCACGCGCTCAGTCACCCGATCGGGGCAGTGCACCATACGCATCATGGCACAACCAATGCTGTTTGCATGCCGGCGGTGCTTCAGTTCAACCGCCCCGCCATTGAAGGCGTGATTGCGCAGGCGGCTGCCTATCTTGGGATCGAAGGTGGGTTCGAGGGCTTCGCTGCCTTTGTCGATCAGTTCAACGCCGAGCTTGGCATTCCACGCACCCTGACCGCGCTTGGCGTCCGCGATCCGGATCTCGATGCTTTGACGAGGTCTGCCCTTCAGGATCCAAGCGTCGGCGGCAATCCGGTTCCAATGACCTATGAAAACACCCGAAAGCTGTTCGAAACCATTCTCTGAATGGGTCGCAACCCGGTAATGACCGCTATGCCTACCAATCTTTGGATGAAATGATGATCGACCTCTCCGCCTTTCAAGCCCTCGCCAATGTTCCCCTCGGGCCCTTTGGCGCCAAGCCGACCTCAATTGAAGGGAACCAGCAAGAAGCGAGCCGCGTGCTATGGACTTCAGCCGATGAGCGTATCTCGATCGGTATCTGGGAATGCACGCCCGGGCGCTTTACAGCCGACCGAACCAAGGCCTCCGAGTTTTGTCACTTAATTTCCGGCCGTATCGAGATGACACACGCTGATGGGCGCAAAGTCCAGCTTGGGGCAGGTGATGCGATCAACCTTCCTTTAGGCTGGACCGGGGAGTGGCGCGTTCTGGAGCAAGTGCGTAAGCTTTATGTAATCACTCGCGGTTAAACTTCCTTCTTCTTCGCAATGGATAACTCTTAGATTGCTGGAGTCCTTCTTTTGTATGCGGCAGCGTAGGCCTCCAGCTACTGAGATCGAAATCAACACAGTTTCAAGAAAACGAAATCAATTCGATTCGTGTTTTAATTCTAGCTTAAATACTGGAATGACCTTTTCCAAATATTTCTACTTTTGTCGTTTAAATTACCTCAGACTGGCCGAACAGCGAAATTTTTTTTCTGTTTGCTATATCTTAACAACGCTACCGTCAGCCTATTTCTTTACCCTGCATAGTCGCAAAGATAAATTCTTACCGTTCCGGCAAGCAACGAGCTCGCCGAACTGCCCATTTCCTGAAAAGCGTGCCGATGTCTAGCCCGCTTGTTATGTATCAGTGATCTGACGGTTTTCTAAGATTGTTTCAGGTGCTGGCGGCTGCATGCGCAGGACCTGATAAGGTCGGATTGGGTTATATTGTTTGAACCACGGATTAATCAATGTAACCAATTCCGGCCTCATCAGGCGCTACGAATGCTCCCTCCTGTACCTTAAACAATCTTAGAAAACCGCCAAATCAGCGGTACATAACAAGGGGGGCTGAACATAACGGCTCAACTGAAAGGGCATAGGACGAATGAAGTTTACAGATTCTACTTCACTAACCCATCCGAACTGACGCAAAACTGCCCGGGCTTGCCGGAAACACAACAGTCTTTGTGCCATTTAAAAATACTCGTCGATGAATATGAGCATGAATTGCTCGTGCAAGGACTTGGCTTTCCACATCCCGCCCGAGCGAGATATAATCCTCGGCACTTTGGGCGTGAGTCACGCGAACTATATCCTGCTCGATAATCGGTCCCTCATCGAGGTCAGCGGTAACATAATGGGATGTTGCGCCAATAAACTTCACTCCACGCTCGAAAGCCTGCTTGTAAGGATTGGCACCTTTGAAGCTCGGCAAAAAGGAGTGATGAATGTTGATGATCTTACCTGCCATTTGTCGGCACATGCTATCGGACAGGACCTGCATATAACGCGCTAGCACAATCAACTCAGCGCCGGTGTCGTTGACGATCTCCATCTGGCGTTGTTCGGCTTCTGTCTTATTGTCTTGAGTGACCTTGATGCAATGGAACGGAATATCATGATTAACCACCACTTTCTGATAGTCATGATGATTTGAAATCACCGCCACGATATCAATCGGCAGTGCACCAATCCTCCAGCGGTAAAGAAGATCGTTCAGGCAGTGGCCAAAGCGTGAGACCATGATGATGGCTTTGGTTTTATTTGCCTCGTCATAAAACGCATAATCCATTCCGAATTGGGTCGAGATATTTTTAAATCCAATCGTCAGCGCTTCTGCCTCGAGCCCTTCTTCACTGATAAAGCTGACACGCATGAAGAAGCGACCTGTCTCCCGGTCATCGAATTGCGCACTGTCCGTAATGTTACACCCCGCGGTTGCCAAATAGCCAGAAATGGCAGCGACAATGCCGCGCTTTGTTGTGCATGTGACGGTCAAAACATAGGATTTCATTGCGTTCAACCTCTTCGCTTAGCTGCGAAGGCGAAGGCCGTCCGGGTCGAACGGCGGCCGATCAAGAATTCGTGCTGCGACATCGCGGCCAAGAATGGCAACATTTACGACAGCTCCAGGCACATGGTATCGCGTTTCAACATAGGCAATCGCTAATGATTTACCCACGTGATAGCCGTATCCGCCGGTCGTGACATTTCCAATCGGCGTGCCATCTTCCGCAAAGACCGGCTCACCGCCGCTGGCGTCGGCTTCTCCCGCGTCGA
>JAIYCE010000006.1 GCA_027488155.1 Hyphomicrobiales bacterium
GAGGCCGAGGCGGGCGATGAATTCAGCGTAAAACTTTCCTTCAAGCGGACCGATGGCGACGTAACCGCCATCCTTCGTTTCATAAATGCTGTAGAAGGGCGCACCGCCATCGAGCATGTTCTCACCGCGACCGCCCGGCCAATTGCCGATACCGCGCAACGCAAACAGCATGGTGCCCAACGAAGCGACGCCATCGACGATAGCTGCATCCACCACCTGCCCTTTGCCCGAGCGTGCCGCTTCGATATAGGCGGCGAGTACGCCGAGCGCGAGATAGAGCGAGCCGCCGCCGAAATCGCCCACCATGTTGAGCGGGATCGTGGGCGGCCCATCTTTCGGCCCGATGGTTGAGAGAACCCCCGACAGCGCGACGTAGTTGATATCATGACCGGCCGTATGCGCGAGTGGGCCCGTCTGGCCCCACCCCGTCATGCGGCCATACACGAGGCGCGGATTGCGCCCTTGGACAAGCTCTGGCCCGAGGCCGAGTTTCTCCATTACGCCGGGTCGAAAGCCCTCAATCAAAATGTCGGCAGAATCGATCAGTTTCAGCGCCGTCTCGCGGCCATCGGCGCTCTTGAGATCAAGGTCAACGCGCAGCTTGTTGCGGGAAAAGAAATCGAATTGCGGGGTGAAGGGCAGGCCAGCCTTCTCTCCGCCACCGGGACGGTCGATCGACACGATCTCCGCCCCAAGATCGCCTAAAAGCATCGCACAGAAGGGGCCAGGCCCAATGCCGGCCATCTCGACGATCTTCACCCCACTCAACGGTCCCATCAAGACTCCCCTCTCCCGCCCGGATCATAGAATGGCGAGCGGGCACGAGACCAGTCGAAGCCTGTGGACAGAGATCGTCTTCACGCGGCTGGCCGTGGCAACAACCGCACATGGCTACCCGGAATAGCGCCCGGGAAACCAGCCGCCATGTCGGCCGCATCGAGCAGGCTCTGGAGGTCGACGCCCGTCTCGATCCCCATGCCTTGGAATAGATTGACGATGTCCTCCGTCGCCGTATTGCCCGACGCACCCGGCGCAAAAGGGCAGCCGCCAAGGCCTGCCGCAGCACCATCAAAAACCCGTATACCCGCTTCATAAGCGGCCAGAACATTGGCGATACCGAAGCCGGACGTATCGTGGCCATGGAAGGCGAATGTTGCACTCTTGCCGAAACGGGCCAGCGCCTCACTGGCTAACTCACGCACCTGCATCGGATGGGCCTTGCCTGTTGTATCCGCAAGCGCAATCTCGACGCCTTCACGGATGGCAAGCACCTCCGCGATCACGCCAAGCGTGCGTGCTTTATTCGTCCGGCCCGCAAATGGGCAATGAAAGCTAGTTGCAAGGCCAAAACGCATTGTGAGCCGGCCCGACGGATCGATATCCGCACAGACATTGCGCAATTCGGCAATCGATTCCGCGGTGGTGCGGCGGACATTGGCGCGGTTGTGATCGTCTGAAACCGACAGAACGAATTCAAGCTCGGTAAGACCTGCGGCGACAGCATCTTCCGCGCCACGCGCATTGGGCACCAAAGCCATCAGCCGGAGACCCGGCACACGATTTACCGCCGCGACGACGGCCGCCGTATCCGCCATTTGCGGGACCGCCTTCGGACTGACGAAGGAGCCGATCTCGATCCGCTTCAACCCCGCCGCGATGAGCTTATTGGCGAAGCTGATTCTGTCTGCAACCGGAACTACCGCAGGCAGATTTTGCAATCCATCGCGCGGCCCCACTTCAACGATTTCAACCCGGTTCATGCCGATCCCTCCACCTGAGGCGACATAAGACGTAGGCGTCGAACCTGCCAGTGGTCAACCGCACACGCACCCCTGCTCTGCAGGACCAAGCTGACTGAATGTGCTAGGCAACCTATGTATACAAAGTGTTCTTCCCAATAGGCCAATGCCAACCAGCGCCCCCCTCCTTCTGATCGTGACGACCTTTTTCTGGGGCGGCAATGTCGTCGCCGGCAAATTGGCCGTCGGCGAAGTATCGCCGATGCTACTCACATTCATGCGCTGGTTCATTTCAGGCACCGTGCTGTACTTGATTTCACGGCATGAAATAAAGGCGCAATGGCCGACCATAAGGCCGCGCCTCTTCTACGTGAGCGTGATGGCCGTGATTGGCTTCACAGCGTTCAACTCAATGTATTATACCGCGGCCGCTTATACGAGCGGTGTCAATATCGCGATCATCCAAGGGTCGACGCCCGTGATCGTCCTGATCGGTGCAGCACTTTTGGGGGCCCGGCTGAAGCTGGCACAAATTGCAGGCATTGTACTTACACTTCTGGGCGTATGCTTCGTTGCTAGCAAAGGCGATATCGCCAATCTCATTGGGCTTAGATTCAATTTTGGCGACCTCCTGCTGTTAACCGCGAGCATACTTTACGCGGCCTATACGCTCGCTCTGCGACGCAGACCCCCTATGCCGACGCTCGTCTTCTTTTTCTTTTTGGCATTTGCGTCGGCTGTTACCTCCATTCCCGGCGTCATATGGGAATATGCGAGTGGCAACCTGATCTGGCCTGATTTCAAGGGCAGTCTGATCGTCCTGTATGTCGGGCTCTTTCCCTCACTCGTCTGTCAGGTGTTCTACATCCGCGCGCTGGAAATCGCGGGACCCGCCCGCGCGAGCGCTTATTATAATCTGGTCCCGATATTCGGCACTTTTCTTTCCATCGCACTGCTGGGTGAGCGGTTCTTCCTCTCCGATGCAATAGCGCTGGGCCTTGTCGTAGCAGGTATACTCCTCGCTGAGGGCCTGCTTTTCAAATGGCGCACACGCTAAGAAGAAACATTATCGCCGCGTTTCAGACGGGCAATCATCGCTTCCGCTGCAGCCTCGAGTTCCGGCAAAAGAACCACACTTTCCTGCTCATTCGGATCGGTGCGTGCGATTACCCCGGAGAGCGGCTCAGACCCTAAATTGACCGGCAAATGCGGTACGCCTGCGGGAATATAGACGATGTCACCCGCGCGCGAGAGCATGGCATACTCGAGATTATCGCCAAACAAAGTGTAACCCTCGCCGGCCAAGACATAGATCGTGGTCTCGTGCCCCTCGTGCTTGTGCGCTTTTGCACGACCGCCAGGTGGAACCGTGAGCAGGTGCATGCAGATACCGTGCGATCCGATTGTCTGCGCCGAAACACCGGCAAAGTATTCAAGCCCCTGTTTCCCGCGATAGGATTCGGCCGCTCTCACCGTTACGCATTTCTTCGGCATCAAAGGGTCCGACATTCTCTTTCTCCATCAACGGGACTATCAGAATGACTTAACGATTTTAAAAAGGCCAGCGCTTCAGGCGGCTTCATCGAGGCGATTGTCCTTGACCGCGTGGTCAGTCTTCTCCCATGGAATATGCTTGATCCCCTGACGGCGTGCAGAGAAATATTGTCGCACGGCGCGTACCGTAGCGACAAAATTGACGAAATTACCCCAAACGATACGTGGCACCGACATAATGGCCGCAAGCGGACCATAAGCCATAAAAGTGCAGGATGCCCTGACAATAATGAACGAACTCAGCAAAACGATATTGACGGCCATGACACGATCAAGCCAGACGCCGTGAGGAAACAGCGACAGATCCTTCCATTGCGGGAACAGCGTCAGGGTCAGCCCCCAATGGACAAGCCACATGACAATGAAAAAGTAGATGACGGCGTTAGCAATATTCGTAAAAAGCGGTTTGCGATCTCTAAACAGAATGTAGCGTTGCCAGAAATTGCCGTACCAACCCAGACTTTCCCAACCTTGCAACGTGATGCCGAGAATCCAGCGCGTCTTCTGGCGCACAGCGGGCCAGAAGTCATGAGGGAACTCGCCACGCACAGCCGGCAGTCCGGGCAGAGCATACAGGCGACATAATTCCGGCTCAGGTTTACCTCCGACAATATTTCCGGTGAAAAATGCAGATGGTGCGCCAAGCCGAAGCAATTGCATTGAGATTTCGTAATCCTCGGTCAAAAGATGCGCTCGAAAAACCCCATCGAGATCGTCTTGCCATGCAAGATCCATTGCACCACGACTGAAAGCCGTACCTACACCCGCACTTGGCACGCCGCCCGTCAGCCATTCCCGAACGCGCAGATCCTTAACATGGAGCTGCGCAAACTCATCCATGTAGTGTCCCTCCGTCATGCTCCACCAAGGCGCTGCTAGCGGAAACACTGGAATTTGAACGATAGCTTTCTGCGGTGTGAGATAATTAAAGCATTTGAGACCGTAACGCGGGACGTAGTCTTCAGCGTCATGCAAAACAAAGATGTCAACATCACGCCCTGTCTGCGCTTCCCATCCACGAATGCATCGCATCACGGAATTCAGGCAATCTGATTTTGTCGTCGGGCCCGGATTGGCGACCATCGCAACCCGGATATGATCGGGATATTCGGCCATCGCGGATTCAACAACCGCTAGAGTATCGGGGTCGTTGGGATACACACCGACAAAGATCATGTACCGCTGATAGTCGATATTCTCGACAGCATAGCGCAGCATTCGACCAATGACGGCGGCCTCTTTCCATGCAGGCACCATAATGGCGATCGTTTGCTCCGGCTTTGCTTCCAATATAGCGAGATTGAGCCTTTGACGGCCGCGCAACAGAATAAACCGGCGGTAGAGACGCCAAAACAAGAACGCAAAGGTCATGACCATCTCGTCAAGTCCGCTGACAAGATAACCCACGGCTAAAACCCAAACGGCGCCGTGCATGAATTCCAAATAAAAGGGCCCATCCATTACGAACTGTCCGTCACGCGGCAGCACGGGCAGAGGATGCAAACTCTTCAACAGACTGCAAAGTCGCGTCGCGTGTAGCAAACCAGCGCTTGAGGGATAAATGAATACGCTCAGCAGCCAAACCGTCGCCGAATGGATTGCTCGCGAGATGCGCGGCGATGGTGTAACCAGCCAGCAATTCTTGCGCCTTACCAACAATCTTCGCTGGATCAGTCCCAACAAGAAACGCCGCACCCGCCTCAACAGCTTCAGGCCGCTCAGTCTCGTTACGCAAAACGATCACGGGTTTTCCAAGCGCGGCGCCTTCTTCTTGCAACCCGCCGCTATCGGTGATGATGAGCGATGATAAAGCAGCAAGGCCCATGAAGCTCAGATAGTCGAGCGGGTCGATGAGATGTATGCGTGCCTTACCCTCAAGCGCACCGCGCACCGTATCGCGCACCGCGACACCGGGATGAACGGGTAAAACCAACTCAATATCAGGCGTATCACGCACGATCTCGATAAAGGCAGCACATATATTTCGAAGGCCCTCGCCCCATGATTCACGGCGATGGGTTGTTGCAAGAATGAGCCGCCGATCCTTGAGGCGCGCGGCCCATTCTTCCGCAATCGGTGTTTCGGCAGCGCGCACTTTCACTAGATCAAGCGCATCAACGACAGTATTGCCGGTAAGAACGATGTCCTTACGCTTGATGCCTTCATCCATCAAAGCTTGTACCGCTCGCGCCGTCGGTGCGAAGTGAATATGCGCGAGACATGCGACCAATCGGCGATTGGCCTCTTCGGGAAAGGGTAGATCGAGATTATGCGTCCGCAAACCCGCCTCGACATGAGCGACAGGAATACGTTGATAGAAGGCGGCGAGTGCCATCGCCATTACACTTGTCGTATCGCCTTGGACGATCAAGAGATCCGGTTTCAATTCGGCGAGAACCGGTTCGGCCGCCTGAACGATCCGCGCCGTCAAACCAGCTAACGTATCGCCCGGCCGCATCACGTCCATTTGAACATCAAGCTGAATACCAAATAGGGGCGCCATGGCAGATACCATCTGCGCGTGCTGACCTGTGAAGATGACGACTGGCCGGAAGGCCGGGTCCTTTTGCAGCGCAAGCACGACCGGCGCCATCTTAATCAATTCGGGTCGTGTACCAATCACCAATCCAATTGTATTCGGTCTCATCCTCGTCCAATCCTTTAGAATCGAAATCCGGTTTCAAGTCTGACACGCGTATCCCAATAACGATTGCCATTGTCGCGTGAGACATAGACAAGTTCGCTACGCAACGTGACGGGCGCAACGCTGAAAGCACGCAATGCAAGCCCAAAACCGCCTTCTAGAAAACGGTTGTCGGGATTGTTCTGCGTGTCGGTTGCACCTGCACCCATGGCATAGACTTCAGCCGCGTAATCGGCATTTTCGTAGAAGCGATAGCCCGGGCGAAAACGCGCATAAGCGATCACGTCATTTTCATACCGGGTGAAACCGACAGCATCGGCATAGATATCGGCGATGAAACGCGGTGCAAACGGATCGACTTGGTCGCAGAGCGGCAGCATATTCCATTCCTGCGCCACGACAATGCCGCCCCGCACATCCGGCTGCCAACGATCGCGGTTCTTATAGATCAGGTCATAAGCGTAACCGGCTTCGGCAAAAACGATCACCGGCCAACCATCGACTGGGCGGATGCGCACACCACCGGCAAAGATGGCGGCATTATCGTAATAAAATTGCGGACCTAGAATGCCCTGTCCTGCACCCGAGCGTGTGTCATAGGTGACACGCGTCGAAGCGTACACATCGACATTCGGCATCGATTCAGGCGTCACGCCGACGCGAATTTGAGCAGGTGCCACGCCCGCACCTGTTTGGCGATCCCATTCGGGTGCGAGATAGACTTCTCCAAACCAAGGCTTGGGCATCACACGATTGACGCTTGTACGCAAATTGCCATAAGCCTCGCATGCGCGCAGACGTCGGTCTGGATCGGACGAGTTCAATAATTGCTTGAACTCGTCGCGTGCGCTGCGATGCTTGCCTTCCGCATCAAGCATGAACGCAATCTGGTTGCGCGCGAGTTCATCCTTAGGATCGATTGCAAGTGCGCGTTCGAAAGCGTGACGTGCCTCAGGGATCATATCGGCTTGCAAGGCTGTAAACCCGATCTGGCGTTGCAAGGAACCATCATTGGGTTTCTGCACAGCGGCCAGCATAAAGGCGCGATAGGCTTCAGCCGGCTTTTTTTCTTTGAGGAGCAGGTAGGCCCATTCGAGTTGAATGCGCTCATCCTTGGGGAATTGTCGCGCCGCCTTGCCGAGGGCGGCAGCCGCCTGCTTCGGCTCGGACGATTTGAGCATGTAGAAGCGATTCAGAGCGGCGTCTTGCGGCGATACGGCAGCAGCCTTGGCAAGGTCAGTGCTGATCACCGCCAACAGTGCAATGACCCCGACGATCATCCGGCCAAAACGCGTACACACCATCAATCACAAACCGGACACACTCAAACAGATAAAGAAGGTGCCCTTTGGTTAATTGAGTCACCGTCGAACGTCCACACCAATTCAAAGCACTTCACCCAAATTGAGCTAATTCCAAGCATGAGATAAAATGCAACGATTGGTGCATTTGGCGGCAGATGCGTTTTAAAGCATTAGCAATTGATACCGGGCGTTATCGTTTCAACTGTACTGCAATCGTATCGGCAAGCCTCAGCGAGAGCGCAGCAATAGTGAGGGTTGGATTGGCTGTGCCACCTGTTGGGAACACCGCCGAGCCCGCAATAAATAAATTCTTATGCTGGTGGCAGCGCAATTCGGGATCGACAACAGAGCGCGCCGGATCAGCACCCATCACTGCCGTGCCCAGAATATGGCCTGCACCTTCAGGTTCTGGAGTGTGTTGAATCATGGTCGCAGAGAGACGCCCGAAAATCTTGGTATGCGCCGCGCGTGCCTCAGCAAGCCCATTCTTCACGTAATCGCTGATGCGATAAGCGATTTGCGGGCCTGGAACACCATACATGTCACGCGCAACTGGATCGAGCGTGATGCGATTGGCGGGATCGGGCAATTCTTCAATGAGCGAGGCAAGCCGGATTTGACGCGACAATTGATCGGTCAAAGCGGTATCGAGAGCCTTGCCGCTCAAACCTTTTTTCGCGAGTGCTGCGGCAGTCGAAACCGGCGCTGCTTCAGCCCAAAGCCAACCATCATTGCCAATTTCAATGCGGAAGGCCCCGCGGTCTTTGCGGAACGCGCCGTCACGCAGATTTTCAATTCCTGACGTGGAGAGCGGCCCGCGATAGGGATAGAGTGGATCCTTCGCCAAGGCCCAGGATAATTGCGTGGGATGATCCATGAGATTGCGACCGACTTGGTCGGACCCATTCGCGACGCCGTGCGGCGCCTTTTCGGATGCGGACGCCAGAAGTAGGCGCGGGGTTTCAATCGCATGGGCAGCAAGCACGAATACCCGCCCGAAGACGCGACCTTCGCTTAAATCCCAACGCTTGAAAGCAATGTGATCGACAGTTTGATCCGCACCGAGAACCACGGCGACCGCATTGGCTTTGTCGACAATGACCGCGCCACTCTGTTCGGCGCGGGCAACATGCACAGTCGCATCATATTTTGCCTGCACTGGACAGACAGGAATACAACTCGAATTTCCACAACACGCTGGGCGATCATCGCGCATCGTTGAATTACGGCCTTGCGGCGTACTGCGGACTTGAAATTCGGTTCCCACCAAAGCGGCCGCAAAGCCCTTGTCTAGATAGGTTGGCGGTATGGGGGGCATGGGATAGGGGCGCGAGCGGGGCGCACCAAGCGCTTCATTTGAATCGCCGGCGACACCAATTTCCTGTTCAGCTTGTCCGTAGAAAGGTTCCAATTGATCATAGCTGATTGGCCAATCGGCGGCACGTCCATAACGCGATCGCATTACAAAATCTGCGGGCAATAAACGCAGGCACGTGCCAAGCCAATGCCATGTCGTGCCGCCGACAGCTTTGATGTAAGTACTTTTAAAAAAATCGGGTCCAGTCTGGCGAAACCAGCCATCAAGCTTGTTGGTGACAGGATGCGGGATTTCGGGCCCTTGCGGATAGGCGCATTCAGGTACTTTCACGGGCGCGGAGAAAAACCGCTCCACTGCTTCCACCCGGTCAATACGGGGGCCTGCTTCTAGCACAATGACTTTCACGCCTTGCTTAGCAAGTTTTGCAGCGATCAGAGCACCGGCAAC
>JAIYCE010000061.1 GCA_027488155.1 Hyphomicrobiales bacterium
ACTTTTCCTGTTTCGGCGGGACGCTGCTGACGGTGCACTTTTATCTCGTCGATACCGCCATCGTAACGATCATTGGCCTTCTGGGATGGCGCTATACCCGCACCTCCCAGATGATTACTCAATATGCCTGGTTGTATGAGCGTACCGGGCCTCTGACTTGGCGAACCCGCCCGTCATAATGACGCGCGGAACCGCTGCCGAAATCGGGTGACACCCATTCAAAAAGGCGCAATATTTCGTCTTATGACGGGTCCACCCGATCATTGGAAGACTGGGCGTTAACCGGCCTTCCGAACTGCAACAGGGGAGCTATCGATGAAAAAATTTCTGTTGGCGGGCATTGCGCTCAGCGCCACGTTGGCCATGGCCAGCGTTGCGTCTGCGCAAATTAAGCTCGGCGTAGCAGGGCCGCTGACCGGCCCGAATGCCGCCTTCGGCGCACAGCTGAAGAACGGTGTGGATCAGGCCGTTGAAGACATCAATGCCGCCGGCGGCATTCTCGGCCAGAAGATCCAAGTGTTCCTGGGCGACGACGTGTCGGATCCGAAGCAAGGGGTTTCGGTTGCCAACAAATTCGTCGGCGACGGCGTGAAGTTCGTCGTCGGTCACTTCAACTCGGGCGTCACAATCCCGGCTTCGGAAGTGTACCAAGAAAACGGCATGCTCGTGATCACACCTTCGGCGACAAACCCAAGGCTGACAGAGCGCAATATGTGGAACGTGTTCCGCACCTGCGGTCGTGACGACCAGCAAGGCGCTGTCGCGGCCGATTACATTGCCAAGAACTATCAGGGCAAGAAGGTCGCAGTCGTGCATGACAAGACGACCTATGGTCAGGGTCTCGCCGACGAAACCCGCAAGGCCATGAACGCTAAGGGCATCAAGGAAGTGCTCTATGAAGGCGTGAACACGGGCGAGAAGGACTTCTCGGCCCTCGTCTCGAAGATCAAGGCCGCTGGCGCGGACGTGGTCTATTGGGGTGGCCTGCACACGGAAGGCGGTCTCATCGTCCGCCAGATGCGCGATCAGGGCGTGAAGGCTCCGATGATGTCGGGTGACGGCATCACGTCAGACGAATTCGCCACGATCGGCGGCCCGGGCGTCGAAGGTACGCTGATGACCTTCCCGCCGGACCCGCGCAAGCGTCCGGAAGCAAAGGCTGTCGTTGCCAAGTTCGAAGCCAAGAAGTTCAACCCGGAAGCCTACACGCTGTATTCCTATGCAGCCGTGCAGGTGATCCAGCAGGCCGCCGTGAAGGCGAACTCGCTTGATCCGAAGAAGGTTGCTGAGACGATGAAGTCGGGCATGGTCTTCAAGACCGTGATCGGCGACCTCTCCTACGACAAGAAGGGCGACATCACCCGTCCGGACTACACGATGTATGTCTGGAAGAAGCAGGGCGACAAGATCACCTATGTCGAAATGAACTAAGCTTCATTTCACGTGAAAACGGAAAGGGCGCCGCAGGGCGCCCTTTTTGTTTGTGGGGTCCTCACAATGGCTAGGCTCGACGGGTGTGGGATCGCGCTCACCCAAACCGCGAGAGCGCCGGGAATGTCTCAAGCAGCCAGAAGGACAGGCTCGTAAATCCGCCGGTGATGAACCCAATGGCGGTTAGCACCAACAAGACACCCATGGCCTTCTCGATGTAAACGAGACTGGACCGAAACCGCTTCATCAGTGCGGTGAAAGGCTCAAGCGCGAAAGCGGCGAGCAGAAACGGAATGCCAAGTCCCGCTGAATAAAACGCCAACAACGTCGCACCGCGCAGCGCCGTTTCTTCCGAGCCGGCTAGCGCCAAAATCGACGCAAGGATCGGCCCGATGCAAGGCGTCCATCCGAAGGCGAAGGCGAGCCCCATCACATAAGCGCCCCAAAGCCCAACCGGCTTTTCGACGTGCAGGCGCTTCTCGCGATAGAGGAAGGCAAACCGGAACAGGCCGAGGAAATGCGCGCCCATGAGAAGAATGGCAACACCGGCGAGTTTCGACAAAATATCCAGATGCGCGCGCAACAAAAGTCCAATGGTCGAGGCAGTTGCTCCCAACGCCACAAACACTGTCGAAAAGCCGAGCACGAAAATCGCCGCCGCGAGCAGTATGTCGCGCCGCGCGCGTTTGGTACCGGACGCAGCAAAATCTTCGACGCTCTGTCCGGCAATATAGGTCAGGTAAGGCGGCACAAGCGGCAGCACGCAGGGGCTTAGGAAAGAGAGCACGCCCGCGAAAACGGCAGTGGCAGTGGAAACGTCTGTCATGGCGGGGTTGTAGCGCCGATCACACGGGGAGGCTACCGAGAAGCTGACGCAGGTGCGGCGCTCACCCACTGGACTCCCGCCCGGCCGCACTCCACTCTCCGCCGATGCAGAACTCCCTTCTCGATGTCGCGGGGCTGACGGTTGGCTCCGCCGAAGACCCCAAGATCGCAAGCGGTGTCACCGCTGTCCTGTTCAACGAACCAGCAATCGCGGCTGTCGCGACCTTGGGTGGCGCGCCCGGCACCCGCGACACCACGCTCCTCGATCTTGAGATGACCGTCGCCCATGTCGATGCCCTCGTCCTGTCGGGTGGCTCCGCCTTCGGGCTCGATGCGGCAGGTGGCGTCCAAGCCGTGCTGCGTGAACAGGGACGCGGCTTTCGGATCGGCGATGTCACTGTTCCAATCGTGCCGCAGGTGATCCTGTTCGACCTCCTGAACGGCGGCGACAAAAACTGGGGCCGCACGTCCCCCTATTTCCGCCTCGGGATGGAAGCGGCGGATCGCGCCGGTGAACAACTCCGGCTTGGAACAGCGGGCGCGGGCTATGGCGCGACTGTTGCGGGTCTCAAAGGCGGGCTTGGTACGGCATCCGCCAAAACACCATCCGGCCATAGGGTGGCCGCCCTCGTGGCTGTTAACGCAGTCGGATCGCCATTGATCGGCGACGGCCCGCGTTTTTGGGCTGCTCCTTATGAAGTCGATGGCGAGTTTGGCGGCCTAGGCTGGCCGCCGACGATCCCACCGGACGCCTTGAGGCCCCGCCTGAAGGGCGCGGCGAGCGAGGCCGCGAACACGACCATCGGGATCATCGCCACCGATGCAGCACTCGATCCACAGCAAGCCAAACGCATCGCGCTCGCGGCGCATGACGGTTACGCCCGCGCATTGCGCCCGGCCCACACCCCGCTCGATGGCGACACGATTTTCGCCGCTGCCACCGCAGCCAAGCCTGGCGCAGTCGATGTTGCGGCGCTGACGCAACTGGCCTTGACCGCAGCCGACGTCATGGCGCGCGCCGTTGCGCGCGGCGTTTATGAGGCCACCGCCCTGCCCTTCCCCGGCGCGCTGCCAAGTTGGCAGGACAGGTTTCGTTAGCTGGGTTTAAAACCGCGTCACCGCATAAGGTTTCGGATCGGCGAAAGGCGTCTCGCCCGTCATCATCTCAGCCAAAAGGCGGCCGCAGACGGCGGCGTGCGTGAGACCGTGATGCGCATGACCGAAATTGAACCAGAGCCCCTTATGGCGCGGTGCGGGGCCAATAATCGGCAACATGTCCGGCGTGCAGGGCCGCGAGCCCATCCATGGCTTCTCATCCAGACGTTCGGCCAACGGAAACAGATTTTTCGCATGCGGCTCGGTGCGTGACAGCGGAACATTTGTCGACGGCGCATCGCGCAATGCAAACTCTGCACCTGTTGTCAGCCGCACGCCCTTGTCCATCGGCGCGAGCACATAACCATTATCCGTATCGAGCAATGTATGATGCAGCACGGCATGGCCTGCCGGCTTGTAATGCATGTGATAGCCGCGCTTCACCGCCATCGGCAGCGGATAACCGAAAGCCTCAGCGAGATCCTGCCCCCACGGCCCGAGCGCAATCACGACATCAGGTGCCGTGACTGGACCTTTCTCGGTTTGAACGGTCCAACCCTCCGGCCCTTCGCTTAGGCTGCGCGCATCGCCATGCAGAAAGACGCCACCCTTGCGGGCAAAAAGATCGGCATAGGCCTGCGACAGCGCACCGGGATCGGAGATATTCGCCGGATCCTTGTAATGGATCGCACCGATGAAACGCTCTTTCAGATCGGGCTCGCGCGCCGCAAGCGCATCCGCATCGAGCACTTCGAACGTCAGCCCATGCGCGCGCAATTCATCGACATCGTCAATCGCCTCACGAAACTTCGCGTCATTACGAAACAGTTTGATCCAGCCGAGCCGCTTCAACAGATTGTGCGCGCCCGCTTCTTTGATCAGCACCTCATGTTCGCTAAGCGAATTCTCGATGAGCGGCAGCGCCCCATCGCGTGCAATGGCATGGCGCGAGGGCGCAGAATGCCACCAATAGCGGGCCAGAAAATTGGCGACGCGCGGCAAGGCACTGAGATGGTAATAGGCTTCCGGCGTACCGTTGAGCGCATAGCGAAACAGATCGCCCACCGCGCGCGGAAAGGCATAAGGGTAAATCGAGGCGCGCTCGATGATCCCAGCATTACCGAAGCTCGTTTCTCGCCCGGGTTCGCCCCGATCGACGAGAGTGACGGAGCGCCCTTTGGCCTGCAGGTTCAGTGCTGCGCCGAGGCCGATAATGCCGGCCCCCAAAACGATGACATCGGTCTTCATGCGGTATTCCCAACTCGTGGGCTGAGTTTAGGGCTTAGCTGCGTCTATGGCGAGGGCGGCAAAACAGGGGACGGCGGGTTTCTCCGCGTTGTTCACCCCTCCCGCCTGTGCTACCCGGGCGGCAGGAGTGCCCCGCCATGTCGCAAAAGCCTGTCCTGATTGCCCCCTCGATCCTCGCCTCGGATTTTTCACGTCTTGGCGAAGAGGTGGCCGCAATCGACAAGGCCGGTGCCGATTGGATCCATCTTGATGTGATGGACGGCCATTTCGTCCCCAACATCTCCTTTGGCCCGGACGTCATCAAAGCGATGCGGCCGCATACGAAGAAGACCTTCGACGTCCATCTGATGATTGCCCCTGTCGACCCCTATCTCGAGGCCTTCGCCAAGGCCGGGGCCGACATCATCACCGTCCATGCTGAGGCAGGCCCCCATCTCCACCGCTCGCTGCAGGCGATCCGCGCGCTCGGCAAGAAAGCGGGTGTTGTCATCAACCCCGGCACGCCCGAACATGTGCTCGAACCCGTCCTTGATCGTGTGGATCTCATCTTGTTGATGAGCGTGAACCCGGGCTTTGGCGGCCAAGCCTTCATCCCCGAAGTGCTGCCGAAACTCGCCCGCGTCAAAGCCATGATCGCCCATCGCCCGATTGATCTCGAAATCGATGGCGGTGTGACCGCAGACAATGCCGAAGCGATTGTAAAGGCCGGTGCCAATGTCCTTGTGGCCGGTTCCGCGGCCTTCAAGGGCGGCCCCGCCCATTACGAACAGAACATCGCGGCCATCCGCGCCGCTGCACACTAAGCCTGAACGGAGTTCAACCATGATCCCGCGTTATAGCCGCCCCGAAATGGTGGCCATCTGGTCGCCTGAAACGCGCTTCCGGATATGGTTCGAAATCGAGGCGCATGCCTGCGACGCGCTCGCCGAGATTGGCGTGATCCCAAAGGCGTCTGCCAAAACGATTTGGGAAAAAGGCGGCAAGGCTGAATTCAACGTCGCACGCATCGACGAGATCGAACGCGAAGTTAAGCATGATGTCATCGCCTTTCTCACGCATCTCGCGGAATTTATCGGCGACGATTCCCGCTTCGTACATCAGGGCATGACATCGTCCGACGTGCTCGACACCTGCCTTAATGTGCAGTTGACGCGCGCCGCCGATCTTCTGCTCAAGGACATGGATGCGCTACTCGCCGCCATCAAACGCCGCGCACTCGAACACAAGATGACGCCCACCATCGGACGTTCGCACGCAATTCATGCTGAGCCGACGACTTTCGGCGTTAAGCTCGCTTATGCCTATGCGGAGTTCGAACGTAACCGCGAACGCCTCGTCAATGCACGCGAAGAAATCGCGACCTGCGCGATTTCGGGCGCCATCGGCACCTTCGCGAATGTCGATCCGCGCGTGGAAGAGCATGTCGCCAAAGCGATGGGCCTGAAGCCTGAACCAGTCTCGACGCAGGTTATTCCGCGTGATCGTCATGCCATGTTTTTTGCAACGCTTGGTGTGATTGCATCGTCAATCGAACGCCTTGCAACAGAAATCCGCCATTTGCAGCGCACGGAAGTTCTGGAAGCGGAAGAATTTTTCTCGGAAGGCCAAAAGGGTTCTTCCGCAATGCCGCACAAGCGTAACCCAGTGCTGACTGAAAACCTCACCGGCCTTGCCCGCATGGTGCGCGCCTATGTGACACCTGCGCTCGAAAATGTTGCTCTCTGGCACGAACGCGACATCTCGCATTCTTCCGTGGAACGCATGATTGGGCCGGACGCGACGGTGACGCTCGATTTCGCGCTCGCGCGCCTCACTCAAGTCATCGACAAGCTTTTGATCTATCCGGCGAACATGCAGAAAAATCTGGATCGCCTTGGCGGGCTCGTTCACTCGCAACGTGTTCTGCTCGCGCTGACGCAAAAAGGCGTTTCACGCGAGGACGCTTATCGCCTCGTGCAGCGCAATGCGATGCCGGTTTGGCGTGGAGAAGGCGATTTCCTCACCCTCTTGAAAAACGATCCGGATGTGAAGAAGGCGCTGACCGACACCGAGATCGAGGAAAAATTCGACCTCGGCTATCATTTCAAACATGTCGACACGATCTTCGATCGCGTTTTTGGGAAGGCGTGAACCGCTTAGTTCTTATTGCCGCTCCAAGAGCCGGGTGCCGTCGGATCACGTGACGGCCCGGGCTGGCGATAATCCGGCAGCGGGCTCGAATTGGTGCGGGTGTCAATCATGGTATTCGACGCTGGTTGAGCAGAGCCGGACATGCCGATCCCGACATAGCCAGGAACCTTTGCATCGCTCGTCGCCCCACGCGCGAAGTTTGATGATCCGCCGCTGCATCCCGCCAGAGTGAAGCCGGCCAAAACAAGTCCACTCACCACAATCGCGCGCATCGCTCCACGTCCCTTCCCGTCATAAACGACATTCCATGGCCGCCCGCAGGACCGCCAGCCGAATCCGGCAGGGCGATCCTAGCATGAAAGTGCGTGCAACAAGCCTTAGGCTGGCTTGCGAAACACCCAGAGGGTTTCGTGGTCAGGGCAGCGCTGCAAGCCATGGCTCAGCGCCAGCGCGGCAATGTCAGGCTTCGCTTTTTCGAACGCAAAGGATCCTGTGTAGAAAAGCACATGCCCACCGGGCTTAAGCTGATCGACGAGAAGTGCGGCGACTTCGAGATCGGTCAAGCCGTCATAAAGATCGTTTTGCTCGTTGCGGAATTCGCAGAGGTGGAACAGCGTGACCGCATCAAACTGCGGCAACATCCGCGCATCGAGCTGATAAATGTCGCCGAAGAAGGCTTTGTACTGGCGTCCAACCTTCGGATTGTCGATGAGTAGGCGGACATAGTGATCATATTCCTGCGGCGAGGCGGTGATGCCATAAACCGCATTGTCGAGATCAGGAGCTGCACATTCGACACCAACGAGATGGTGGCCGCCGGTACCGAAATGGAAGATCGAGCCGCCTTTGAGGCCGGTCTCGCGTACCCAACGCATGAAATGGATGTCGCAGGGGCAGACGGCCTCATCAAGTCCCCAATCGTCATTGTAGATGTTAAGCTTCATGGCTCGATATTCCCTCGCTGCGCCTAGGTCACGCTTAGGGGGAATGTAGCACTTTTTTTTCCACGGTCACGATCAAGTCCGGGGAGAAGATGATTGCAGGATCGTATAGACTGCCGCGATTCAGCGTTAAGGGTCTGATCCTATGAGTTTTTTCCCCCGCCCAGCCATGGCCTCCGAGCCTTCGGACCCGCCGCGTCGATTTTACTCGGGGCGCGATCTTGCCCGAGCCCAGACCATTGGCGACCTGCGGGCCATGGCGATGCGGCGGCTGCCCCGTTTCAGCGCCGAATATCTCGAAGGTGGTGCGGAAGAAGAAATCACCATGCGCCGCAATCGCGCGGCATTCGATGCCCATGTGTTCAAGCCGCGCGTTGTCCGCGACGTCTCCCATCGCAACCTTTCGCGGACGGTATTTGGAAAGAGACGCCCACTCCCCTTTGCTATAGGTCCCACGGGTTTCAACGGCTTGCTATGGGATCAGGGCGACCATGTCTTGGCCCGCGCCGCCGCCAAAGCGGGCATTCCGTTCAGCCAGAGCACAACCTCGAACCGCGCGGTCGAAGCATTTCGTGACATTCCGGATCTGTCGCATTGGTTCCAGCTCTATCTCTTCGGCGACGATACGATCTTCCCGCAGATCATTGCCGCAGCGGACCGCGCAAATTGTGAAGCGCTGATCGTGACAGTGGACTCGCCCGTGCTTGGCAACCGCGAATGGGACCGCCGCAATTATCGTTTGGGTCTTGATCTGTCATGGTCTTCGAAATTCAACATGCTGATGCATCCGGGCTGGATGGCACGCATACTCAAAAACGGATTTCCGCCCTTCCCTAATCTGGAACCATTCATCCCCGAAGCGGATCGCAATCTTTTTGGCGTCGCACGCTGGTGCGCGAAGCATCATCGCTCTGCCATCAGCTGGCAAAACATCGAGACCATTCGCAGTCTCTGGCCACGCAAACTCATCATCAAGGGCGTGCAGCACGAAGACGATTTGAAGATGTGCATCGACGCGGGCGCGGATGGTGTCGTACTCTCAAACCATGGCGGTCGGCAGCTCGACCGTGCCGTGTCACCTGTTGAGTTAATCGCGCCTGCCCGTGCCGCCGCTGGGCCTGACTTCACAATCCTCGTCGATTCAGGCTTCCGTAGGGGCACCGAAATTGTCCAAGCGCTCGCGCTCGGGGCCGATGCCGTTTTGCTTGGCCGTGCCACGCTGTATGGCCTCGCTGCAGGCGGGGAAGCGGGTGCTACCCGCGCCATCGATATCCTCGCCGCCGAGGTCGACCGCACAATCGGCATGCTCGGGCTTACACACGTCGATGAACTCGACCACCACGTTTTCGCATAACTGCATCGGCTTGAACTGGTCGACAGGAAAGCCCGTGCTTGGCATGGTGCCACCATACCTCGCCACCAAGAGCGAGCCAGATACAGGGCAGGACTAGGATGACCAAGGCAGGACATAACATCTCTCTGGCCGACCGCGCCTTCAACATTCGGCGCCACGCGCTGAAAATGGGCGAGGTGCAAGGGCAGGGTTATATCGCGCAAGCGCTCGGCGTCGCCGACGTGCTCGCGGTCTCGTACTTTCACGCGATGACTTATCGGCCCGACGATCCCGAATGGGAGGAGCGCGACCGTTTCCTGTTGTCCATCGGCCATTATGCGATAGCGCTTTACGCCGCACTGATCGAGGCCGGCATCATTCCCGAGGATGAATACATTACTTATGGCGGCGACGATTCACGCCTGCCCATGTCCGGCATGGCCGCTTATACGCCCGGCATGGAAATCACCGGCGGTTCGCTCGGACAAGGTCTGCCGATTGCCATCGGCGTGGCATTGGCCTTGAAGCGCAAGAAATCGCAATCGCGCGTCTATTGCCTCTTCTCCGACGGCGAAATCGACGAAGGCTCGGTGTGGGAAGCCGCGATGTCGGCAGGGTCCTACGGCCTCGATAATCTGATCGCGATTGTCGACGTCAACAACATGCAGGCCGATGGCCCCTCAAAAAGCATTCTTAATTTCGAACCGCTCGTGCCGAAATTCGAAGCCTTCAACTGGCATACACAAAGGGTGGACGGCAACGATATCGACGCGCTTGTGAAAGCCTTCGATGCCGCCAAGAATGCCACCGACAAAAAACCGCGCATCATCATCTGCGACACGAAAATGGCGAAAGGCGTCGACTTTCTCGAAGCGCGCGAACGCAACCATTTCTTGCGCGTCGAAGCGGATGAATGGGCCAAGGCACTCGAAGTTCTGGAAGCCGGGAGGCGCGCATGAAACGGAATAAATATCAGCGCCCCGTGATCGATCTCGGCGCAGAGCGTCTGAAAACATCAGCGATGATCGCCTCGATTGCAGGTGCGGATCAACGCACCAAGCCTGCCCCCTTTGGTCATGCGCTTATCGAAGTTGCGAAGAACCGTCCCGACATTGTCGGCCTCACGGCCGATCTCGCGAAATACACGGACCTCCATGTATTCCGCGATGCCTATCCCGATCGCTTCTACCAGATGGGAATGGCCGAACAGCTTTTGATGGCGACGGCCGCAGGCATGGCGCGCGAAGGCTTCACGCCTTTTGCGACGACCTATGCTGTGTTTGCGGCGCGTCGCGCCTATGATTTCATCTGCCTCGCCATTGCTGAGGAAGAATTGAACGTCAAAATCGTCTGCGCCCTCCCCGGCCTGACAACCGGTTACGGCCCGAGCCATCAGGCAACCGAAGACGTCGCGATCTTTCGCGGTTTGCCGAATATGACCATTATCGATCCGTGCGATGCGCATGAAATCGAGCAAGCAGTTCCGGCCATCGCCGCTCACAAGGGCCCCGTCTATATGCGGCTCCTGCGCGGTAATGTTCCGCTGATCTTGGACGAATACGGCTACACATTCGAACTCGGCAAAGCGAAGATCATTCGCGATGGCGGGGATGTGCTGATCATATCGTCCGGCTTCATGACCATGCGGGCACTCGAAACGGCCAAAGCATTGGAGAAGGACCGCATCAAAGCAGCGGTTCTTCATGTGCCGACGATCAAGCCGCTGGATGTGGAAACGATCCGGCGCGAAGCAGCCAAGACGGGACGCCTCGTTGTTGTCGCGGAAAATCATACCATCGTCGGCGGTCTGGGTGAGGCGGTTGCGGCCGATCTCTTGCGCAATGGCATCACACCCAATTTCCATCAGATCGCTTTGCCAGATGAATTCCTCGATGCCGGAGCGCTGCCAACGTTGCACGACCGTTACGGCATCTCGACTGAAGCCATGACAAAAAGGGTGAAACAATGGCTCTCGCGGTAAGCGGTAACTCCGTTATTGGATTTGTAGGCTTAGGCTCTATGGGCTTGCCTATGGCTAAGAACCTGGTTGCTAAAGGCTTCACGGTGCGCGGTGCGGATTTGCGCGCCGAGGCGGTGAAGGAATTGGCAGATGCTGGCGGTGTGGCCGCAACTTCTCCCGCCGATGCCGCACTGAAGGCCGATGTGCTGGTGCTGATGGTGGTGAACGCCGAACAAGCAGAGACCGTTCTCTTCACCATGGGCGCGCTCGACGCAATGATGAAAGATGGCACGGTTATTCTGATGGCGACCTGCGCACCCGGCGCCGTCGAAGCGCTCGCCAAACGCGTCGAGGCCACAGGGCGTACATTCGTCGATGCACCCGTGTCCGGCGGCGTTGTGGGCGCCAAAGCCGGAACTCTGACGATTATGTGTTCAGCACCGAATGCCGTGTTCAACCATGTGAAGCCAGTGCTCGACATTTTTGGCGACAAGCTCTTCCATGTCGGCGAAAAGCCCGGCCAAGGTGCCATGGTGAAAACCGTCAATCAGCTTTTGTGCGGCGTCCACATTGCTGCCATGGCGGAAGCCTTCTCGCTCGCAGAAAAAGCCGGCATCGATCTAAAGACTGTTCTTGAGATCGTATCGAACTCTGCAGCCTCAAGCTGGATGATCCGCGACCGCGGACCACGCATGGTGGAAGAACCTGGACTTGTCACGAGTGCCGTCGATATCTTCGTCAAGGACCTTGGTATTGTGATGCAGGCCGGGACTTCAATGAAAGCGGCACTCCCGATCGCAGCCGCCGCGCACCAAATGTTCCTAGCCACTTCAGGACAAGGCAAAGGCACGCTCGATGATAGCCAAGTGATCGCGGCTTATCGCAAAGTGAGCGGAAAATAAGGCAACCCACCGCGGCCAATTGCCCATTTGAAACAATCTGGCCCGCGCACCACATCGCGTGGAGCGGGCCGGGCCCCTCTGTCGGTCATCGCCGTCATGTCGGACCGCATCAAACGATGGAGGACCGCATGAATACCGCCACCGGAATGCTTTGCCCGACCTGTCGCGTTGGCCTTGTGATGAGTGAGCGCCAAGGCGTCGAGATCGACTATTGCCCGCAATGCCGCGGCGTCTGGCTTGACCGCGGCGAACTCGACAAGATCATCGAGCGAAATGCCCGTGAAGAAGCGCCACGCGCAGCACCCCAACCGCAACAGCCTGTGCATCCCGTGCATCACGCTCCGCCACCGCCTTCATATGGGTACGATCAGGGGTACGGGCATAAGCCGTATAAGAAGCGCAAATCGTTTCTCGAGGAATTATTCGACTGAAGTCGAACGATAAACACGAGGGCAGCATGTAGAATGCCGCCCTCGTCACATCTCGTTTCTGGACAAATTGCCGCACAAGCTTAGGCGGTATCGGCAAGCAAAATCGCCAACGCGGCCAACTTCTGTTGATTTTAAATGTATTTTTACATCCTGCCACATTGACGCAGGCGATCGATGATTTTCACTAAAAGTACATGTGTTTTTTAAACCCTTTACGAGGGTGAAAGTTTTTTTATTCCTGCATCTTCGGCGGCCCGCAAAACGAGGCTGCCTGAGGGCTCAAACCGAGGGGAATACAATGTCGATGGCGACGAATACCGAAGCCGCCCGAGCGCGGCCAATGACACGCGAAGAGAAGCGCGTGATCATGGCCTCGTCAGCAGGCACGATTTTCGAATGGTATGACTTTTATCTTTACGGCTCGCTCGCTGCGATCATTGGCGCGCAATTCTTTTCATCCTTCCCAGAAGCAACGCGTAACGTCTTCGCGCTTCTCGCCTTCGCGGCGGGCTTCTTGGTGCGCCCCTTCGGCGCGCTGTTCTTCGGTCGCCTCGGCGATCTCGTCGGACGCAAATACACCTTCTTGATGACAATTCTCATCATGGGTGCATCGACCTTCGTTGTCGGCCTGCTGCCCACTTACGACCAGATTGGCTGGCTCGCGCCGGTGATCCTGATCGTGCTGCGTATGTTGCAGGGCCTCGCGCTCGGCGGCGAATATGGCGGCGCCGTTGTGTACGTTGCTGAACATGCTCCGCCCGGACGTCGTGGTTATTTCACCAGCTGGATTCAGACCACTGC
>JAIYCE010000034.1 GCA_027488155.1 Hyphomicrobiales bacterium
GTCGATTGCATGAGCGGCGATGGCCAGCGCGTTCATATTCGACGTCTTGCCCTGGTCGGTCGCCATGCCGGTCGTTGTGTAGCGCTTTACATGTTCGATGGAACGAAAGCCTTCCTGCGTTGCAGCAACAATATCGGACGCCTTCACATCGTTCTGGAAATCAACAAAAGCCTTGCCCTTCACCTTTGACTTGGGTTGGGGAACCGCACCGATGAAACCACCCGCGACCGGAATATCGCCTGCACCTTGAGGTGCATTGACATCGTCGGTTTTGAAACCTGCTTTTATTGCGGCATCGCACCCGGCCGCATAGCCTTCTGCCAAAACGGCACCGAGCGAAAACGTCCCTTTAGCACCACCTGCCGAGCGCTCGCGCTGCGCAGATAGGCCGGGAATGAAAATCTGTTGTTCCTCGTTATAAACGAGTTTGCCACGCGATTGCGAAAACAGGTGAACGCTCGGCGTGAAACCGCCACCCATCAAAAGCGCATCGCATGGTAGCGTGCCTGCCGCACGTACCGCACCATCCGGTCCGATAGTTCCAAGCACGACGCTCTGGACACGCATGCGCCCCTTTGCTTGAACAACAACAGTTCCAGTCATCACCGGCATTTGAGCTGCGCGCGCGGCCTCGATGCCAGGCCCTTGCGGATTAGCCCGCAGATCGGCGATGGCCATGATCGTCGCGCCGGCGCGATAAAGATCAAGTGCCGCGGCATAGGCGCTATCGTCAGCAGCAAATACAACGATCCGCCGCCCCACGAGAACACCGTATCGATTGCAGAATGTCCGCGCAGCAGATGCGAGCATCACGCCGGGCCGATCATTGCCGGAAAAAACGAGCGGCCGCTCTATTGCTCCGGTCGCCAGCACAACTTCCTTGGCCCTCACCTGCCAAAGCCGCTCACGCGCTACAGCCGGTAGCGGCTCAGCTTCGTGATCCGTGATACGCTCAACAAGGCCGAGAAAATTCTGCTGAAAATAGCCGAACACTGTGGTGCGCGGCAAAAGTGTGACATGCGGCATTCCCGCTAACATCGCCAGCGTCTCGCTGACCCATTGCGCCGCAGGCTTTCCGTCAATGGTTGCCAATGCTTCTGCAAGAAGCATTCCGCCCATCTCCGCTTGCTCGTCAGCCAGAATAACGCGCGCTCTTGTCTTAGCAGCAGCGAGTGCGGCTGAAAGACCTGCTGGCCCGCAGCCGACCACAAGTACATCGCAATGCGCGAAACGGTTGGCATAATGATCGGGATCGGGCTGCCTGGGCGCTGCGCCGAGGCCGGCCGCGCGCCGGATCAACGGCTCGTAGAGTTTGGCCCAAGCGCCCTTCGGTTGCATAAATGTCTTGTAGTAAAATCCAGCACCGAGCAATGGCCCAGCCAGATCGTTTATTTCGCCCATATCGAACTGGAGTGACGGGAAACGATTTTGGCTCTGCGCCTGCAAACCGTCATACAGCTCGACTTGCGTGGCGCGCAAATTGGGTGTCGAACAACCGCCGCCGCGGATCACTGTCACAAGCGCATTCGGCTCTTCTGCCCCTGCTGCCAGCACACCGCGCGGGCGGTGATATTTAAACGAACGTCCCATCAGATGGACGCCATTTGCCAACAGCGCCGATGCCAAACTATCGCCCGCATAACCATGATAGCTTGTGCCATCGAACGAAAAGGAGATGGGCTTTGTACGGTCGATCCGTCCGCCCTTGATACGAAAAGCTTCGCTCATGGCTTTGCCTCGGCCTTGTAACCATTGAGATCCGGTTTCGGCTCACCCGCCTTGTAGGTTTTGACGATGACGTCGCTCACCGTATCGCGCGCGCTATTGAAGAAGCGGCCGCAGCCCGAAGTATGCCGCCAGCGCTCGAAATGCAGCCCCTTCGGATTACTGCGCCAGAACAAAAAAGCGGTCCAATTATCATCGTCTACTTTTGCAGGTTCGGCTGCGCGAGCGATATGCGCTTCCCCTCCATAACGGAATTCGAGCTCGGGACGCGGGCCGCAATAGGGGCAATCGATCAGCAACATGGTGATAACCTCAATGCGCGACGGCGGCTGCCGCCGCCTCGTCGATCAAACGCCCCGTGCAGAAACGATCGAGAGAGAATGGCGCGTTGATGGGATGGGGTTCTCCTTTCGCCAAAGTCCATGCGAAGACGTTGCCGGAACCAGGCGTCGCTTTGAAGCCGCCCGTGCCCCAACCGCAATTCACAAACAATCCTTCCACTGGCGTCTTGCCTATGATCGGAGAGCGGTCGGGTGTGACATCGACGATACCGCCCCAATTGCGCAGCATCTTCATTCGTCGGACGACCGGAAACAATTCGCAGATTGCATCGAGCGTATGCGCAGAGATGTGTAATCCACCCGTTTGCGAATAGGAGGTGTAGGCATCGGTACCAGCACCGATCACGAGTTCGCCCTTATCCGATTGCGACATATAGGCGTGGATCGTGTTCGACATTACGACGCAAGGCATCACCGGCTTCACTGGCTCGGAAACGAGGGCCTGCAGCGGATAGGATTCAAGCGGCATCCGCACATCTGCCATTTGCATGATGACCGATGTATGCCCTGCTGCAACCACACCGATGCGTCTGGCACCGATAAAGCCCTTCGTCGTCTCAACGCCGGTCATCGCGCCTGAAGGTGCGCGACGAAGCCCTTTCACTTCGCAATTTTGGATAATGTCAACGCCGAGCGCCGACGCCGCGCGCGCATAGCCCCACGCAACCGCATCGTGCCGCGCGGTGCCGCCACGCCGCTGCAAGGCCGCACCGAGAATGGGATAGCGGATGTCGCGGCCGATATTCAGGATCGGACAAAACTCTTGCGCCTGTTCAGGCGTCAGCCATTCATTGTCGATGCCGCCAAGACGGTTGGCGTGGATATGTCGTTTCGCCGATTGGATGTCATGCTCTGTATGGGCGAGCATCATCACGCCGCGCGGCGAATACATCACATTGTAGTTGAGTTCTTGCGACAAACCCTCCCACAGCTTCACCGCGTGCTCGTAGAGCTTCTGGCTCTCTTCCCAAAGATAGTTCGAGCGGATGATGGTGGTGTTACGTCCGGTATTGCCCCCGCCGAGCCAGCCCTTCTCGATCACTGCCACATTGCGAATGCCATGCTCCTTAGCAAGGTAATAGGCCGTCGCCAGCCCATGCCCGCCCGCACCGACGATCACGACGTCATAGGCAGGTTTAGGTTCGGGAGAACGCCATTGCTCCGGCCAGGCTTCGCCGGACAGGGCCTGCTTGAGAAGTGCAAAAGCTGAGAATTTCACCGGGATGCCGCCCATCCGATTGATTCCGATGCACTTTCTTAGCGATTTTGAACAGACTTGGCCATTGCCGCTTTCTACTAGCCGAGCGTACCTTCAGGAATGATAGCCGCATTACACGGCCCGGCTATGCGACCCATAAAAGGAAGTTTTATACGTGGAGCGACGGCGGCCTGCATCCCGGGCCGTAAGCACAATCAAAGCAGCGCATGGACACGCGCAAAAGACACGCAAATTGCTTTCTTGCCTAAATGTGGAATGGGCCCTCACCTTAACGGCACGTCTGGATGGGCGCGGAGAAAATGATGCAGCGTATGCAATAGGTGAACAGCGCGGGTGGCATCGTCATCATTGCGTGCAATGCGAATGTCGTCGACGATCATGTCGCGTACCTTTTCTAGCCCATGCGGCGCGTGGATGAGATAGGACGCAATCGCGGCGGCTACGACGTCGGGCACATGTTCATGTTCTGCGATGGCGTCAACCTCGTCCTGCGTGAGGCCACAAAGTCCGATGCAATCCTGCAGACTGATCATCGTCACCCCCTATTCGATCGGCAGCGCATTGACGTCCTCATGATTAACATTGGCAGCGATCTGCGTGACCTGCCCCGCAGCGTCGTAGGCCAAACGAAGCGAGTGTGCCATGAACCCCAATTCAACTTGTGCGAACTCAAATGGATTGGTCGCGCGCAATACACCGCGATAGGCCTCGAACGAAAGGTCTGCCTGTCGTTTCGCATAGAGCGCCGTTTCTTGAACGACGATTTGGATCACCGCACTGTTCTGGCCGCAAACACCCATCAACCATTGCGGCACAAAGGGCATCATTCGCACGGCATAGGCAAACGGATCGTGCATCCCTTACCTCACGCGCAAGCGCCTCAGCGGCGCAAGCAGCGAGAATGCGCTCGGTCTGCGAAAGTGTAAAGCGTGAGCCAAGCTTTACCGGTTGAGTTTGATGCGGCCAGTATCGCCCGTTCTGTACCCGCCAAGTGCGCGTGCCTGAGCGTGAAATTCATCGCATCGCAGAAAAGTAAAAAATGCTTGTAATGCTGGTTCAAAATAGGTGCGGCGCCTGATCGCCAAATCGAAAGCTTCCCAAACGAGCGGCAAGAAATGCAACCCCGCCTTGATCGCGACGGCACGCGTAGCGATGCCACAATCGGCTTGCCCCGCATGAATGGCGAAAGCGAGATCTTCACCTGTTGTGTAAATCGTGTTGCTGCGCGAAATTGCATCCGGTTGGTATCCTGCTTCAGCGCAAAGCTTATCGAATAAAAGCTGCGCACCTGCTCCGGCTTGGCGCAGGCCGAAAACAAGGTTGCGCGCCAAGGCTTCGTTAAAGCCGCCGACAGGTTCGCGCGACAAAAGCCCCTGCTCTCGCTCGGCGAATCCGATCAAAACCGTATCGAACAGATGCGGGGACTCCTTCACCGCTGCGACATTGGCAGGCGCATCGTTATCGTCTGCCCGATGGAGATGGATGGCCGCCAAAGCAGCCTCTTGCCGTTCGAGATGGCGCAGCCCCGCTTCGGAGCCTTCAGCCAAAAGTGCGAGGCCTGAGCCCGAACGCCGCGCCGCCCAATCGAGCAAGGGATCCTGACTGCCAGCGATGATCATAGGCGGCGTTTTCGGCTCATAGCCGGGCGGCGTAAACAGACCCGCCTCAAGCCAGCGGTCGAGCGCCGCACGCGGGAAAAGCCATTTCCCAGTTGCCTTGGTGGCCGGGATCCGACCAACGGCGACAAGATCGTAGAGTTTTCGCTCTTTGATCCCGAGATAGGCCGCGGCCTGTTCCGAATTGAGATAAACATCCTGCATTTTAGCGCATAAACCTGCATAAATTCCGTAACTTGATCATATACGGAAATGACCTAGTTGGAAGGGGATAAAGGGTGCCAAATGGACGTCACTTCCGCCTTCGCCGAAGCCTTCAGCCTTATCACCCGGCTCGACACGGGTTTTTTGGCGATTGTAGGCCTATCATTGCGGGTGACATTCACGGCCGTTGCCCTCGCGGCCCTCGTCGGACTGCCTCTTGGGGCATGGCTCGCCATGACACGGTTTCCCGGGCGCTCGGTACTTGTCGTTGCCATCAATGCACTGATGGGGCTACCGCCGGTCGTCGCGGGGTTGATCGTTTTTCTGATGCTGTCCCGCTCGGGGCCGCTCGGCGGATGGGGCCTCCTGTTCACACCAGCCGCCATGGTGATGGCGCAAACGCTTCTCGTTCTGCCGATTGTCGTGTCGCTCACCCGCGCCACGCTGGAGGAGCTTTGGACGGAATACCGAGACCATCTCACCTCGCTTGGCCTTACGGGACATCGCGCCATTCCAACTCTGCTGTGGGACGGTCGTTTTGCACTCGCGACGGGGCTTCTGGCGGGCTTCGGCCGCGCGAGCGCCGAAGTGGGTGCTGTGCTGATGGTCGGAGGCAACATTGCGCATTACACCCGTACCATGACGACCGCGATTGCGCTTGAAACATCGAAGGGCGATCTGCCACTCGCGCTTGGTCTAGGCATCGTCTTGATGACACTCACGCTAGCCATAAACGCTGCAGCCTATGCTGCAAGCCGCATCGGCGCTCGCTATGCGGGATAAGTGATATGGGCGCATCCATTCTTCCGCTGCGTGCAGACGGCCTCGCCTTAATCCGCGATGGGCAGCGCCTCCTCGACAATATGAGTTTTGTAATTCCGCAAGGCGGCATCACAACGATTGTCGGTCCCAACGGCGCCGGCAAATCCTTGACCTTGCGCCTATGCCACGGCTTGATCTTGCCCGATGAAGGCAATGTAAGTTGGGCGCATGACGCCCGCTTACGCCACGCAATGGTGTTTCAACAACCGGTGATGCTGCGCCGCTCCGTGCGTGAAAACATCGTCCACGCGCTGAACGCGGTTGCGCATCGCTCTCCTCAAGAGCGCGCAAACGAAGCCTTAGCGCGCTTCAACCTCAACGCTTTGGCAGATCGCCCTGCCCGCCTCCTATCCGGTGGCGAGAGGCAGAAGCTTGCAATCGCACGCGCTTGGGCGCTTGAACCCGAGGTCCTTTTTCTCGACGAACCGACATCGCAGCTCGATCCCGCAGCCACACGCGAGATCGAGGCACTCATCCTCGCTTTGTCGCAGGAAGGGCTAACAATCCTAATGACCACCCATGATCTCGGCCAAGCACGCCGCTTGGCTGATCGTATCCTATTCTTCAATCGCGGACGTCTGATTGAAGACAGAGATTCCGCATCATTTTTCGATGCACCCGAAACGCCGCAAGCCCGAGCCTTTCTTGCCGGTGAATTAATCTAACAACAAAACTGAGGAGATGACATATGTTCAATCGCCGTATCGTTTTATCGCTGGCACTGGCCACCTTTGCCAGTGCCGCCGTGGCTCAAACACCTGAACGCTTCATCGTTGTCTCATCCACGACGTCGACAACCGATAGCGGCTTGTTCAATCACATTCTTCCGCTTTTCAAAGCGAAGTCGGGCATCGATGTTCGTGTTGTTTCGCAAGGCACCGGTCAGGCGCTCGATACGGGTCGCCGCGGTGATGCCGACGTCGTGTTCGTCCATGCCAAGCCGCAGGAAGAGAAATTCATCGCCGATGGATTCGGCGTCGAGCGCAAGCCGGTGATGTATAATGATTTCGTGTTGATCGGGCCGAAATCAGATCCGGCTGGCATTAAAGGCGCGACCGACATTGTCGCCGCACTTAAAACGATCCAGACGAAGCAGGCCCCTTTCGTTTCGCGCGGCGATAAATCAGGCACGCACGCGGCTGAACTCTCTTTGTGGAAGACGGCGGGGATTGAGGGTGAGCAGCTGAAAGGCGCTTGGTATCGCGAAATCGGTCAGGGCATGGGCGCTGCGCTCAACACCGCCTCAGCACTCAATGGCTATGTGCTATCGGACCGTGCAACTTGGTTGAACTTCAAAAACCGTGGCGAGCTTGCAATCGTAGTGGAAGGCGACAAGCGTCTCTTCAACCAATATGGCGTCATTCTCGTCAATCCTGCCAAGCACACAAACGTCAAGGCCAAAGACGGCCAAGCATTCATCGATTGGCTGATCTCGCCGGAAGGCCAAAAGGCCATCGGCGATTACAAGATCAATGGTGAGGTCCTATTCTTCCCGAACGCACAACAACCGGGCGCGTAATCGTTCAGTGTGCGGCGCTCACAAAGCGCCGCACCTTTAGTAATCGCCTGTCGGGGGTGCTTATCGAAGGCCAGAATGGGAGCTACCAGCTTTAACACACAAAATGGGCCATGAAGTCGAATTGCTGCAACGCACAAATGATTAAAACAAGAGCACCTTGCCGCTTTCCTATCCACCTGAAAACGCGAGTAAGTTTACCGAAGTCAAATTTGTTGCACTGCAATAGCGCCCGATTGTCGCACGAAATATTGGCTTGCTTCCCGATTGTACCGTCGACAAACGGATTTACTGCAATAGTCTAACGCTAGCGCTGACATGCAAATGTGGCCATAGGCTGCCGGTATGAGGGTACCGGCTCTCTGTGAAGGTTATGGCACACAGTTTGCGTTGCGTTTTGGCAACCGGACAGAGCGATAAGCCTTGTCCGGCCACAGTCTCAGAGGGAGAACACAATGGATCGCAGGACATTTCTCAAATCGGCCGGCACCGCTGCGCTTGTAGCCTCAACCGGTGGCCTGAGCGCACCGGCCTTGTCGCAGGGCGCCAATGCAAAGGTCCTGCGCTTCGTGCCGCAGGCTAACCTTGCCAATTTCGACCCCATTTGGGGCACGCAATATGTCGTGCGCAACGCGGCCGCTTTGGTTTGGGACACACCTTACGGCGTCGATGAGAACCTCGTTCCGCAGCGCCAGATGGTCGAAAGCGAAGAAGTCTCCGCCGATGGCCTGACATGGACGTTTAAGCTCCGCCCGGGCCTTAAATTCCACGATGGTGAGCCTGTCCTCGCCAAGGACGTCGTCCAATCGCTGAAGCGTTGGGCCGCCCGCGACCCGATGGGCATCATGATCGTGGCCCAGCAACAGGAATTGACGGCCGTTGACGATCGGACGTGGAAATGGGTTTTGAAGAAGCCCTTCCCGAAGATGATCCTCGCTCTCGCGAAAAACAATTCGCCCTGCTCGTTCATCATGCCGGAGCGCATTGCGCAGACCGATCCGTTCAAGCAGATCACTGAGTATATCGGCTCCGGCCCGATGAAGTTCAACAAGGGTGAATGGGTCCCCGGCGCCAAGGCCGTCTTCGAAAAGTTCGACGCCTATGTGCCGCGTGCTGAGAAAGCTTCTTGGCTTGCTGGCGGCAAGAACATGCTGGTCAACCGGATCGAATGGGTGATCATGCCCGACCCGGCGACAGCCGCCGCCGCTTTGCAGAACGGCGAAGTCGATTGGTGGGAAAACCCCATCTCCGATCTTGTGCCGGTGCTGCGTCGCAATTCCAACATCAACGTCGATATCTCCGATCCGCTCGGCAATATCGGCGCGTTCCGCATGAACCATCTGTTCGCGCCTTTCGACAATCCGAAGATCCGCCGTGCAGTCCTCATGGCCATGAACCAAGAAGACTATATGCGCGCAATTGTCGGTGACGATAACAAGCTGTGGAAGCCGCTGCCGGGCTTCTTCACGCCGGATACGCCACTCTACACGGAGGCCGGCGGCGATATTCTCAAGAGGAAGAACATCGCCGAAGCGCGCAAGATGATTCAGGAAGCGGGCTACAAGGGCGAGCCAGTGGTTTGCCTTGTTGCGCAGGATCAACCCAACACGAAAGCGATGGGCGACGTCACCGTTGATCTTCTCAAGAAGATTGGCCTCAACGTCGATTTCGTTGCCACCGATTGGGGTACGGTCGGCGCCCGTCGCGCGCAGAAGACACCTCCGGGCCAAGGCGGTTGGAACATGTTCCACACATGGCATGCGGGTGCTGACTGCTTGAACCCGTCATCCTACACCGCGATCCGCGCCAATGGCGACAAGGCTTGGTTCGGCTGGCCGACCAGCAAGCCGGTCGAAGACGCGATTGTCGAGTGGTTCGATGCGAAGGATCTGCCGGCTGAAAAGACGGCGATGGCCAAGCTGAACACCGCCGCGCTTGAAGATGTCGTCTATGCTCCGACCGGGTTCTTCCTCGGTTACCAAGCATGGCGCAAGAATGTCACTGGCGTCACGAAGGGTCCGCTGCCGTTCTTCTGGAACGTCGGTAAAGCCTAACCAACTTTTCGAAACGCCACTTTAATACGCATACGGGAAGAGGACGACGCGCCTTAATGTTTGGATTTATCTTCAGACGAATCTTGATGACCATTCCGGTCATGGGGTTCGTCGCCCTCTTTGTCTTCTCGCTTCTCTATATCGCGCCGGGCGATCCGGCTGCGGTCATTGCCGGGGATCAGGCGACACCGGAAGATGTCGCAAAGATCCGCGCAGGGTTGGGCCTCGACAGGCCCTTCCTTGTGCGTTTCGCGGAATGGTTTTTCCGCGTCATGCAAGGCGATCTTGGAACGTCAATTTTCACCGGCTTGCCGGTGAGCCAAATGATCGCCCAGCGCATTGAGCCTACTTTGTCGCTCATGGTCGTGACGCTCTTCATTGCCATTTTTGTCGCCATTCCGATGGGCGTGGTGGCCGCATGGAAATGCGACACGTGGATCGACCGCGTGGTGATGTCCTTCGCAGTTTTGGGATTCTCTGTCCCAGTTTTTGTGATCGGATACCTGCTGGCATACGCATTCGCTCTCCAACTCGATTGGCTGCCTGTTCAGGGATACAGGCCCATCAAGAATGGCGTTTGGCCATGGTTTGAGAACCTCATACTGCCGGCCGTCACTTTGGGCTTCGTCTACATCGCCTTGATTGCACGCATCACACGCGCGTCGATGCTTGAGGTACTGCAGCAAGATTACATCCGCACCGCGCGTGCAAAGGGCGTCAGCCAGAAGAGCATTCTCTTTCTGCACGCTCTCAAGAACGCAGCAATCCCGATCGTGACCGTTATCGGTATCGGCGTCGCGCTTCTCATCGGCGGTGCCGTGGTGACGGAAAGCGTGTTTGCCATTCCCGGGCTCGGTCGTCTGACGGTGGATGCAATTCTCCGCCGCGACTATCCTATCATTCAAGGCGTCGTTTTGATGTTCAGCTTTGTCTATGTGCTGATCAATCTCTTGGTCGACGTCCTCTACACCTTGCTCGATCCTAGGATCCGTTACTGATGAGAGATAATCTCGCTCGTCCCCTCACGGAACAGGACGTCGTCGTCGCTCGCGAACTGCCCGACATTTTGGAGCCCAAAAAGCGCCGCTCGGGTCTTGTTGGTTTTGCGTTTCGCCATCCCGCCATTGCTGTGGGCGGAGGCGTTTTGCTGATCATGTTCCTAATCGCCTTGTTGGCACCCTTACTGGGCACGGTGGACCCCTCCGCCATCGCTCCGTCCAAACGCACGCGCGCACCCTCTGCCGATTTTTGGTTCGGCTCCGATATGCTCGGGCGCGATATCTATTCGCGCGTGATGTATGGCGCACGCGTGTCACTGACTGTTGGTTTTGGCGTAGCTTTCTTTGCCTCGTTGATCGGCCTTGTGATCGGTCTGGTATCGGGCATGGTGCGCTGGTCCGACGGGATCATCATGCGCGTGATTGATGGCATGATGTCCATTCCGCCGATCCTGCTGGCGATCGCCTTGATGGCGCTTACACGCGGTTCGATGGGAAATGTGATCCTCGCCATCACGATTGCGGAAGCACCGCGCGTCGCACGCCTCGTGCGCGGCGTGGTGCTGAGCTTGCGCGAACAACCTTATGTCGACGCTGCCATTGCAGCAGGAACGCGCATGCCAAAGCTGATTTTCAGGCATATTCTGCCGAACATGCTGGCGCCGATTATCGTTCAGGCCACCTATATCTGCGCAAGTGCAATGATCACAGAATCGATCTTGTCCTTCATCGGTGCAGGCATTCCACCGTCAACGCCATCATGGGGCAACATCATGGCCGAGGGCCGTTCGCTCTGGCAGGTGAAGCCATTCATCATTTTCTTCCCCGCAATCTTCCTGTCCCTCACTGTTCTCGCAGTGAACTTGCTCGGTGACGGATTGCGCGATGCGCTCGACCCGCGCATGGCCAAGCGGATCTAAGGGGCACATCATGGCACTGCTCGAAATCGACCAGCTTCAGACGCATTTCCGCACGCCCGATGGCGGCGTGAATCGTGCGGTGGACGGCGTCTCCTTCTCGATTGAGGCCGGTCAGACGTTGGCTGTCGTCGGCGAATCCGGCTGCGGGAAATCTGTCACCGCGATGTCGATCTTGCGGCTCATTCCTGAACCGCCCGGCAAGATGGCCGGCGCCATCCGTTTTCAGGGGCGCAACCTGCTTGAATGTACGCCCGAAGAAATGCGCGACATCCGCGGCAATGAGATCAGCATGATCTTTCAGGAACCGATGACGAGCCTTAATCCCGTGCTCACCATCGGCCATCAGATCGGCGAAACATTGCGTCTGCATCAAGGGTTGTCGAAGGCAGAAGCCTTGGTGCGCGCCGAGGAAATGCTCAAACTCGTCGGCATTCCGGAACCGGGCCGGCGCATTCATGAATATCCGCATCAGCTTTCGGGCGGAATGCGCCAGCGAGTGATGATCGCGATTGCGCTGGCCTGCTCTCCGAAGCTGCTGATTGCCGACGAACCGACGACCGCGCTAGATGTCACCATTCAAGCGCAGATCCTCGATCTCATGCGCGACCTCAAGAACCGCGTCGGTGCTGCGATCATGCTCATCACGCACGATCTCGGCGTCGTCGCGGAAGTCGCCGATCAGGTCGTCGTCATGTATGCCGGCCGCAAGGTTGAAGAAGCACCGGTGAAGGAATTGTTTCACCGTCCGCTGCATCCCTACACCCGCGGCTTGTTGGGCGCGGTGCCGAAGCTCGGCTCATCCATCGAAGGCAAGACATCGCGCCTTGCCGAGATTCCGGGCCTCGTGCCGAGCCTGAAGGAACGCATCAAAGGCTGTGTCTTCGCCGGCCGCTGCCAATCAGCCACCGATCTCTGCCGCAATGTCGCGCCAGGTCTTGAAATGAAAGCGCCGGGCCATCTCGCCGCATGTCATTATGCCGAACGCGTGGGAGCTGTCGCATGAGCGCCCCTCTCCTTCAGGTCAACGACCTCAAAAAGCATTTCCCTATTCGCGGGGGTATTTTTTCGACGGTGACGGGATATGTGTTTGCTGTCGACGGCATCTCCTTCACCATCGAGAAGGGTGAGACCCTTGCTCTTGTGGGTGAATCGGGTTGTGGTAAATCGACCGTCGGCAAGGCGCTATTGCGCCTGTTTGATCTGACATCGGGACAAGTGGTGCTCGACGGTCAGCGGATCGACCAATTATCGAATAGTGCGTTGCGCCCACTCCGTCGCCGCATTCAGGTCGTCTTTCAGGACCCCTTCTCAAGTTTGAACCCGCGCATGAAAGTGCGCGATATTCTTGCAGAGCCGATCCACAATTTCGGGCTTCTCACGGACAAGGCCGACATCGATAAGCGCGTTGGCGATCTGATGGAAAAAGTCGGATTGCGCCGTGATGCTATTGATCGTTGGCCGCATGAATTCTCTGGTGGCCAGCGCCAGCGCATCGGCATCGCCCGCGCGCTTGCGGCCGACCCGGATCTTATCATCTGCGACGAGGCCGTCTCCGCCCTCGACGTGTCGGTGAAAGCTCAAATCGTCAACTTGCTGTGTGACCTACAACAGGAACTTGGCCTTGCGCTTTTGTTTATCAGTCATGACCTCGCCATCGTCGAGCACATGACCCATCGTGTGGCGGTCATGTATCTCGGCAAGATCGTCGAAAAGGGAACGCGCGACGATATCTTCCGCGCGCCAATGCACCCCTATACGCGCGCACTTCTATCGGCTGTGCCGATCCCGGATCCAGACATCAAGCCCAACCGCATCATCTTGAAAGGTGATGTGCCCAGCCCGATGAAACCGCCAAAGGGTTGCCGTTTCAACACTCGTTGCCCCTATGTGTTCGACCGCTGCAAGTCGGAAGAGCCAAAGTTAGAAATACTCGGCCACAAGCATCGTGCAGCGTGTCATCTCAACGATCTGCCACCAGATCAAAACCCGATGCTGAACGAAGCGCTTCGCGTCTAACGCATTATTTCAAAAAGTGGGAACCGATTTTCGGTCGCGACGAAGCGGGCTTTTGGTCGGCATTATCTAATGTACGCCGGTCTGCGAAAACGTGTTGAGCACGAATACGCCAGCACCAATGAGCAGGATCCCAACAATTCCAGCTTTGTCGATGGTCTGGCCAAAAAACCACCACCCAGCCAGCACAATCAGTACGATGCCGACACCCGACCAAATAGCATAAGCAATACCGACTGGGATAACTTTAAGCGTGAGCGAGAGAAAATAGAAGCTTGCACCATAGGCGACCACGACAACCAACGATGGAATGAGTTTAGCGAAACCATCAGACGCTTTCAGCGCCGTTGTTCCGATGACTTCTGCAAGAATAGCGATTCCGAGATAGAGCCAACTCATAAGATTTCTGCTTTTTCCAGCGTGAAAGGCCGATTGAAAATCATTCCTTGTAAGCAAACTCCCAAAACCACCGGTGGCTAACGCGACTTAACACGCAGCGGCGGGCGTGGCGATCAAACTTTGCAGGAATGTCTTGCAAGATATTCAATGCGGTAGACAGGATGGTCCTAAAGGTTCGAAACTTTTGTATGTGAGGATGAACTCTTGATGACAAAGGTCTTCCGAACGTGTCCGTTTACCCTGCCCTAGACTGAGTGTGAGATCATAGATTTCCTGGCCGACCTGATCGAGCGTTGCACGCCCATCGAGAATCCGCCCGGCATCGACGTCCATGTCGTCGGCCATGCGCCGGTAAGTTTCTGGGTTCGCGCAGATCTTGATGACGGGCGACACCGCTGACCCGACCACCGAACCGCGGCCGGTGACGAAATAGACCGCATGCGCACCGCACGCGATCAGTTCCGCAATCTCGGCATTGTCATTGATGTTCGGAAACCCGAACCGGACCTCCCCATCGGGCACCACGTCGAGCAGATAGAGGCCGCCCTTTGGTGGCACATCGCCGGGCTTTATCATTCCGCTAATCGGTGAGGAACCGGATTTCGCATAGGCACCCATCGATTTTTCCTCGATGGTCGAGAGCCCACCATCGGCATTCCCGGCCGCGAACGAGCCATAACCAAGCGTTGCATAATAGCGGGCCGCCTTGGCCACGGAGGCTTCAAGCTCTTGGCCGAGCGCCGGATTGATCGCCCGCGACGCCATGATATGCTCGCATCCGATCAATTCGCCTGTCTCTTCGAAAATGCAGGCGGCTCCTGCAGCAACCAAACGGTCGAAAGCCCGGCCGGCGGCAGGATTGCCGGTAATGCCGGATGTGCCATCCGAGCCGCCGCATACCGTGCCCACGACCAACTCGCTCACATCCATGGGCACTGTTTGCATCTCATCGAGAACGGCTCGCTGTTCGGCCACCCACGCCCTACCCTCAGCAATGCTGGAACGTGTCCCACCTGTTGCTTGGATCGTGATCGTCTTGACCGGACGCCCTGTGGCGCGAACGGCGCGCTCGAGCCCGTATTTGTTGAAACTCTCGCAACCCAAAGACACCAATAGCACCGCTCCGACATTGGGATGGGTGCAGAGCCGATCCATCATGCGTTGCGCATAATCATTCGGATAGCACCCTGGAAAACCGATAACATGCACATCCTCCTCACGGTGAGGCATGGCGATTTCTCGTGCTACATGATGGGCGCATTCCACGAGATAGCCGACGGCCACGATATTGCGTATGCCCTTCCGACCATCGCTGCGCAGATATCCCTGCATCATGCCTCATCCCCTTTTTCAGCATCGAGCGTATAGGTCGGCGTATAGCCACTCTTCATGTTATGAACATGCACATGCGCTCCGCGCGGAATGTCTGCCGTCGCAACACCGATGGGCGCACCATATTTTAAGACCGTCTCTCCAGCCCGGATCGGCCGCCGCGCTAGCTTATGTGCTAACGGAAAATCATTCATTGCTTCAATGATTTCACCATCGATATTCAATTGATCTCCGAGCACAATCCGGCGTGTGACAACGAGGACATTGTCACGCTCGTCGAGCAGCAGAAACGGTAAGGTATTGGTCATGTCCCGGCTCCCATCGCGCAGCTTAACATGCTTCCGGTCGTAGAGAACCGGCTGGGACGCTGTGCGGAGCGAACCAAAATCGGCCTATTTTTACAAATCGGTGCTTATTTTGGGCATATTTGTCTTGCTTCATCACTCCATTTTGGCAAGGTTCTTCTCATCATAAGTAGGGAGGACGACGAGATGGGGTTCGGTGCCAATTTCAAGGCGGAATATGTAGCCATGTCGGCCTTGTTTGCAGTGTCCATCGTCGGTCTCGTGATGATCCTGACCCGGTGAACTGTACTTAGCCGCAAAAGCCTCCGCTTATTTGGGTTGAACTCGTTTTCTGACCGTTTGGAGCCCAAAATGCTCCTGCGCGTTGTTGCTTCACCGCAGCCGGAGCGCAGTTTTGTGACGGATATGTCGCTGATTCGTCGCCGCTTCGCGGACCAGCTTCCCCGGGCGGGTGCCGGCATCGTCCCCCTCGGTCCCGAAGATGGTGCGCAATGGCTGATGAAATTTGTCCGTAACCCGGATGGGAGCGTGGCGTCGCGAGATTTGGTTCAGGCCTGCTTTGTGCCTCTGATTCCCGGCCAATCACCGACCCTGAAGGCCTAAGCCCTCAAGCCCATTGTGCCGCAGGTCCAAAAATGTCAATTTAGTTTGACACACGAGGACCGGACGTGACGCTACAGGCAAACAGGACGCGCGAGGCGGATACAGGCGAACGCCGCAGCCGCTCCGGCCTATCCTTGCCCGTTCCCGCCCATTGGCCCCATCGCGGCAAGAGCCGGATGATCCGGGCAGGTGGCGTCAATTTCCATGTTCAGGAATGGGGCGAAGGTCCTGTCATTCTGCTGATCCATGGGACTGGCGCTTCGACGCATTCTTTTGCCGAACTGGCACCGCTCCTTGCGTCCCAAGCGAGGGTCATTGCGATCGACCTCCCAGGCCATGCCTATTCTGAGACCGACCGCTCCGATCTCTTCACGCTTCCGGGCATGGCGCAAGCAATCGCCAATCTTTTGAAGCAGACCGGTACAAATCCTGTCTTGGCTATAGGCCATTCCGCCGGTGCTGCGATTCTCATCCGCCTCGCACTCGACCACGCGATTGAGCCGGCGGCCATCGTTGCACTCAATGGCGCAATACTCCCGATGCATCCCTTCTCGCATCCCTTCGTATCGTTGATGGCAAAATTTCTCGCCGCCAATCCATTCGTGCCTTGGTTTTTCTCTAAGCAGGCCGATGACGCGACCGTCGACAAGCTGCTCAAGGACACCGGCTCGAAAGTCCCTGAAGACAGCCGTGCTTGCTACCGGCACCTTTTGCAATCGCGCCGTCATGTCGCCGCCGCTTTGCGCATGATGGCTCATTGGGACCTCGACACGCTAGCGCGCGATCTTTCGAAATTGAAAACAAAACTTGTCCTTGTCGCAGGCGATGCGGATCGCACCATTCCACCCAGCTCTTCCGATGCGGTGGCTCGCCTCGTTGCAGGGTCCGAACTCAATCGCTTGCCCCACCTTGGCCATCTCGCACACGAAGAAAATCCCACACTCATCGCCGGTCTGATCCTTTCGCTGATCCCGGCAGCGGACAAACACAAGGTCACACAATCATGAACGCGGCACGCCAACCCCACGCGGTGGTGATCGGCTCAGGCTTCGGCGGATTGGCCGCCGCCATTCGCTTGGGCGCACGCGGCTATCGCGTCACTATTCTTGAACGGCTCGATGCACCCGGTGGCCGTGCTTATGTCCACAAACAAGATGGCTTTAGCTTCGATGCCGGACCCACAATCGTCACTGTTCCTTTTTTGTTCGAAGAGTTATGGGAACTCTGCGGACGCAAAATGTCGGACGATGTCACGCTTGCCCCACTTGATCCGTTCTACCGCATCGTTTTCGACGATGGCTCGCATTTCGATTGCAGCGGCGACCCAGAAAAAATGCGCGCTGAAGTAGCCAGAATCTCTCCGCAAGATGTGAAAGGCTACGAAGCCTTTCTTAAAGCAAGCGAAGACCGTTATTGGTATGGATTTGAAATCCTCGGCAATATGCCCTTCACTAATTTCACCGACATGGTGAAAGCTTTGCCGAAACTTGCGGCGCTTCGCAGCGATCGCTCTGTTTGGAGGGCCGTCTGCCGCTATGTGAAAGATCAGCGCCTGCGGATCGTCCTGAGCTTTCATCCTCTCTTCATTGGCGGCAATCCCCTCTCGGTGACATCAGTCTATATTCTGATTTCTTATCTCGAGCGTCGCTGGGGCGTTCACTTCGCGATGGGCGGAACCGGTGCGCTTGTGCAAGGCTTGCTTGGCCTCGTAGAATCGCAAGGAAACCGCATTCGCTACAATGCCACTGTTGACAAGATCGACGTTGTCAACGGCCATGCAACAGGCGTAACGCTCGACAATGGTGAAACCATCAGCGCCGATCTCGTCGTCTCTAATGCCGATATCGCCTGGACCTACAGCAATCTTCTACGCGATGTTCCACGCCGTCGTTGGACTGACCGAAAGGTCGATAGCCTCGACTATTCGATGGGTGTTTTCGTCTGGTATTTTGGCACTAATCGCCGATATGACAATCTTGAGCACCACACCGTGCTGATGGGGCCTCGTTACGAGGAATTGCTTAAGGACATCTTCAAACGCAAGATACTTGCAGACGATTTCAGCATCTATCTGCATCGTCCGACAGCGACTGATCCATCGCTCGCGCCTGAAGGGTGCGACGCTTTCTATGCCTTGTCACCCGTGCCTCATCTTGGTGCCGATGTCGATTGGGACAAGATGGCCGAACCATACCGCAAAGCCATTGAAGCGCGCCTTGAAGAGCGATTAATGCCCGGCCTATCAAAAAGCATTGTCACATCGCACGTCACCCATCCGCGCGACTTTGCCAATCGGCTTCTCGCATGGCGAGGCGCGGCTTTTGGACCCGAGCCGCTGCTCACACAAAGCGCATGGTTTCGTACACACAACAAGAGCGAAGAAGTCGACAATCTCTACTTCGTCGGTGCCGGAACACATCCAGGCGCTGGCATGCCGGGGGTTCTCGCCTCAGCTAAGATTCTTGATCTGGTGCTGGCATGACAAGCGTTTCATTCCCTTCGTTTGGACAGGCCAAGGCCAGTCGCGCCGACTACAATCATTGCCGCGAAACATTACGACGCGGCTCAAAAAGTTTTTTCGGCGCTTCCACCTTATTGCCAAAACGTCTGAACGATCCCGCGGCGGCAATTTATGCGTTCTGCCGTATTGCCGACGATTGCGTCGATCTGCATGGCGAACCGCGTGCCGCTCTTGCAGCGCTTCGCATGAGCCTCGATCGATTGTATCGCGGCGCGCCGATGGATACGGAGGTTGAGCGCGCTTTTGCCGATACGGTCGCACAATGGGCCATACCACGCGAATTACCGGAGGCTCTCTTCGAAGGCTTCGAATGGGACCTTGATGGCCGTCGCTATGACAATATCGAGGAATTGCTCGATTACTGCGTTCGTGTTGCAGGCACTGTCGGCCTGATGATGGCTGTGTTGATGGGCGTACGCGATCATGAAAGTCTTGCGCGCGCTTGCGACCTTGGTATCGCAATGCAACTCACCAATATTGCGCGTGACATTGGCGAGGATGCTCGCCGGGGCCGCTTATATCTGCCGCTCTCATGGCTGGCGGAAGAAGGTGTCGATTCCGAATCGTTTCTCGCTGATCCGCGTTATGACGACCGCATCAAGAGACTCGTATCCCGTACGCTCAACCTAGCCGATCATTTTTATGCTCAGGCGGACGGAGCCATTTCGGCTCTGCCACGTGACTGCCGTCCGGGTATTTTCGCAGCACGCTACATCTATGCTGAAATTGGCCGCCAGATCGAGCGCCACGATTGCGACAGTATCAGTCGCCGTGCCTATGTCGCCAATGGGCGTAAGGCATTGGCGGTCTCGCGCGCATTGATGGCCTCTATTGCCGGCGTCAAGTTGATGCCGACTATTCATCGCGCGCGTATCGATGGGCTTGTAAGGGCAACGGCAACAGCACCTCGCCATCAATTTCTCACGCACGGCGATCAGAGCCGCGTCGCACGCATCATTGGTATATTTGAGAAACTTGAAGCACGCGATCGTGCCACGCGCGCTCCGGCGAGGAGAAGCCAGTAATGCTTGATGGCTGGTGGTTTGGCATTCTCGAAATCGGCCTCACCTTCGGCGGTTGCCTTGTCTTCGTGTGGTGGCAAATCCGCGCAACAAAGCGCTAGGCCGCAGGCCGCCTATTTCGCCGCGGCATTCGCCATGGCAACATCATTTGTACGATGGGCGAAGCAAACCGCGTCGCACTTAAGCTCTCGTGGATGGCTGTCACGCGTTCTCCATCGATGATTTGCGCCATCAATGAGCGTGCATAAAACGGTGTGTCCTCGACGGTCGAGATGAGTCCGTGTTCGCCTACCTCGCTCCGATAGGGGCGCATCATCCGCCAGCCAGTTTTCGATGCCGTATGAAGCGCTGCATCTGGTAAAGCCGAAACGCTTCCATCCCGACCAAATGAGCAGGCAATGGAACGCGTTAAGCCATCTTTTTCGATAACATCGTAATAGACGCAGGTTGAATCACGGCGATCGGCGCGCGACCATTGCCACCCATCGAAACGATCCTCGACAGGCTCTGCGCCCCAATTACTATCGACATAGGCGCGGCCCGACCAGCTTTGCATGGGCGAGGAAAAGTCGACCTCAATCGCAGCGCACGGCGCGATAGGTCGCCAGACATGGCGCTGCATGGAATCGAGATGAAAGGCCGTATGATTGACCGCATCGAAGGAAACACGCACCGTTCCTTTCAGCGCCGTCGGCAAAGGTACGCATGTTTCGTCGATGCGAATAATCATGCCGTCTTGTGTTACCTCAGCTCGGCTCGCACCAAGCTGATAAAAATCAACCGCTCGATGAAGCGATGACGCGCCACGCTCGGTCATCGCCCAGCGCTTACCACCCTTACCGAACAAGACAACATTAACAGCACAATGGTTCTCCGCCGGAGCGGGTCCAGAACGGCGCTGCCATTTATAATATGGAGAAAACACACTTCCGACGAAGACAATGATCGTTAGGCCATGGGCTCCGTCTGCGCTGAGCGCGTCGATATACCACCAGAGATAACCGTCCGGCGTGACGGATTGATTGAATTGCAATCCGCCATCAATGCGGAAACCGCCTTCAGGCCCGATAGTGCGGCCAATGGTACGCCCGCTCCCGGATGCACGCTCCCCCCACATCGATACAATCCTTCTATCGCAGTGCGCGCATCCCCGCGCGTCACCGATCTGATCCACCCATGCGGTGCTTGCCCATAGAGCGCGCCGCCTGAACCCGGAAATAGTGTTGCGAAATCATGCGGCTCCGACCGGACAATCGTCGCACCATCGAGCGAAATTCCCTGCCTCGCGAGTTGGCCTGCAATAGCGCGCTCCGCGGCAGCCACCTGCGCCCCAGGCATAGGACCGCGATCACCATCGGCCGGTGCATTCACCAACATCAATAAGCGCTCTTGGCCAGAATGCGGCGCATAATTACCGCGATCCTGCGCACAAACATAAAGCGTTGGTTGACGCGGCAAACGTCTTGATATGAAGACGTCATCAAATTCGCTGCGATAGTCCCGGTCGAAAAAGACGTTGTGATGCGATAGCGCCGGCCCACAGGCAGGTGCCGACACGCACCAAGTCATCGCTGAAAGAGAACGGCGCTTTTGCGACATCTTGATCCCAGCGCGCGTCACGGATGGGCCGAGTAATCCATCGGCTAAAGCGGCAACGTCGCCGTTAAATATTACCTTATCAGCTTTAAGCTTTTCGCCCGATTGAAGCGTGACCGACTGAACGCACCCATGGGGCGCATCAATCGATGCAACCGCTTCGCCATAGTGAAAGCGTACTCCCTGCGTTACCGCTAAGTCTGCGACGGACTGCGCCAGAGCCTTCATACCGCCTTCTATGTGCCAAACGCCCTGCATCTCGACATCAGCGATCAACATCAAAGTTGCGGGCGATAGAAAAGGCGATCCACCCGAATAGGTCGCATAACGTGCAAAGAGTTGCCGCAAGCGCGGATCTTTGAAGTCGCGGCCAAGCTTTTGCCAAAGTGTGGCAAACGGCCCAAGTTTTGTGAGTGCGGCAAGACCGGGCAAACCCAACGCGGCGATCATGCCCCCGACGCCGAGGCGATCGGCAAAGATGAATTTGTCTTTGAGTAGACCGTAAAGGCGGCTAGCTTCCGCACTGAATTTTTCAAAAGCGTGCGCCTCTGCCGTTCCGGCGAAAGCGGCAATCGCATCGATGCTTTGTTCCCTGTTAGCGAAAAGATCGAGCCGGCTTCCATCGGGCCAGAAATGCCGCGCAAGAATAGTGAGCTTCTCACTTTTGACAACAGCATCGAAAGAATGCCCTGAGCGCGCAAATAATTCATCGAAAATCGGCTTCATCGTGAAGACCGTCGGCCCGGCATCGATGGCTAGACCACCTGCGTTGATGGTTCGAATTTTTCCGCCCGGTGCATCAGTTTTTTCGATCAGTGTCACATCGAAACCCGCGCGCGCTGCCTCAACGGCTGCAACGAGACCGCCCATGCCCGCACCGATGACGACGACTTGGGTCATGCAGCTTTGCTTTCAGACAACATCAACGGCGCGCCGACATTATTGAACCCGTTCCACGCTCCTTCAATCCGCGTTGGTATGAAACGCGCGAACAGGCTTTCGGAGAAGAAGCCATGCCGGAACGTCGCAGCAATTGCTTCACCATGCGCGCCCGAGCGTGCATAGGCATCCATTGCTGCTGTATTGTCCCAAATGGAAAAAGTGGCCTGCCGCAACAAAGGTGCTTCGCCAAGACCGGCTGCCAGAAGGCAACCGGGCGCATGTGCGAGCGATTGCTGTGCGCGCGGCGCGTAAGCCCAGAAGCGAGGCGCAGCCTGAACTCGCACCGATCCGCGTGTCAGCGCCGCAATCGGCCCGTGCTGCGGTGCCTGCGCTGTCGCGACGAGCGGCGTCGTTCCCGCCCAAGCGCCGCGAACGGCATAAGGCGTCAATCGGACGGCACAAAATTGCACCGCATTATCGCGATAAAAATCAACGTAAGACGATGACAGAAATTCGTCCGCAGACCGATCATTCTCGAAAGTGGCGAACAGACCCTGATGCGAAAAGCTCGGTGCCAGAGTGAAGCCGCCCCCTGCCCCCGATCCAAGCAATTTGATGAAGACCAGACCCGGCACGCTGCCAGCACGCGGCGCACCGAAGGCGAGATGCGCGAAGCCACGCGCCCGCGCTTCGGTTTTCCATTGCGCGAGCAGCATGAGAGCGGTCCGTCCTTCCGCCATGGCTCTTCATCCTGTTGTCTCGGCGACCGCCTGCTGGCTTAGCCGGTTTGACTTGGTGTCATCTTTATGTCCACATTACTTGACATTAAATGGCGTCAAGTCAAATGGGGGACGACATGGGCTTGGACCGTCAGGGGATGGAACGACAAGGTTTGGAACGCCTTATCGAGGATGCGCTACTCAGCGCTGTAAACGAAGCAGCGGCTGAGAGCTGTCCCCCTCTGTTGGCCCAGGCACTCCACCATTCGGTTTTCCCCGGCGGCCAAAGACTGCGGCCGCGCCTGCTCTGCGCCGTTGCCGCTGCGTGCGACGGACGCGACCGAGCCGCGATCGCGGCTGCCGCCAGCGCCATCGAGCTTATCCATTGCGCCTCGCTGGTGCATGACGACTTGCCCTGCTTCGACGATGCCGCAACCCGCCGCGGGCGACCCTCGGTCCACGCCGCCTTCGGGCAGCCGATTGCTGTTCTCGCAGGCGATACTTTAATTGTGCTCGCTTTTGAAACATTGGCGCGCCATCTCGGCCGCCACCCGACCCGCTTGCAACGCCTGATCTCAATCGTTGGTCGCGCCGCAGGTGCCCCTTTCGGCATTTGCGCCGGTCAGGCTTTCGAATCGGAAACCGAAATAGATGTAGCCGCCTATCACCGCGCCAAGACAGGAGCGCTTTTTGCCGCCGCTTCGGCTGCAGGCGCAGCCGCCAGCGGCTTTGAATACGAGCCTTGGCGCCGCCTTGGCGAGTGTGTTGGTGAAGCCTATCAGATTGCTGATGATATCCGGGACGCGGTATCGACAAGCGAGGAAGCAGGCAAACCGGTTGGCCGCGACGCGGCCCTTGCCCGTCCATCAGCGGCGGCGCTCGGGATCCCCGCCGCCATTGCCAGACTCGACGATCTCATCGCGGAAGGCGTCGCCTCCATCCCGCACTGCCCGGGCCGTGATCGGCTCGCGGCCGCCATCGCGCAGGAAGCCAACCGCTTTCTGCCCGCACAATTCGGCCGTCGCGCCGCCTGAACCATGTTCGCCTTTTTCGAGAATGCCTTCTACGCGTGGCGGAACCGGCTCGCGGCCGATCCACGCTTTCAGCGTTTTGCAGCCCGCTTTCCGCTGACCCGGCCCTTGGCACGCCGCGAAGCAGCAGGCCTCTTCGACCTCGTCTCGGGCTTCGTCTATACGCAGATCCTGTTCGCAATGGTCGAACTCGAGATTCTGCCGAAACTAGCAAGGGCACCGGTCAGCGAAGCCGACATCGCCGCCGATACTGGCCTACCGCCCGCCTCGGCGGGGATTCTTCTGAATGCTGCCGCTACTCTCGGCCTCGTACACCGTCTCAGCGATGGGCGCTATACGCTTGGTTTAAAAGGGGCTTCCCTCCTTGGAAACCCATCGGTGATGGATCTCGTCCGCCACCATCGCCTACTTTACGCCGATCTTGCAGACCCCGTCGCACTGTTGCGCGATCCGACGCGCGAGACAGAATTGTCAGCTTTTTGGGCCTATGCCCGCACGGGAGCACCGGCCGATCTCTCCTCCGATACGGTCACGCCCTATTCGGCACTCATGGCGTCGACGCAAGCTCTTGTGCGGGATGAAATTCTCGATAGCTACGATCTTGGCCGCCACGCGAAGCTGCTCGATCTTGGCGGCGGTCATGGTGCATTCGCCATGGCGGCCGCAGCGCGCGCGCCGCAACTCGCGATCCGCTTGTTCGATCTGCCACCAGTCGCAGCCGAAGCGCAACGGCGATTCGATGAAGCGGGCCTATCTAACCGTGCCAAAGCCTTCGGCGGAGATTTTCATCGCGATGCTCCGCCCGAAACGGCCGACCTCGTGACCTTGGTGCGGGTTCTCTACGATCATCAAGATGAAGCTGCCCTTACCATTCTGGGGCGCGCCAAAGCAGCCCTCGCCCCCGGCGGCACGCTCCTGATTGGCGAGCCAATGGCTGCTATACCGGGTGCCGAAAGGATGGGTTACCCCTATTTCGGCCTCTATTTGCTAGCGATGCATGGCGGACGCATCAGAACCGGCCCTGAATTGGCAGATCTTTGCCGCCGCGCCGGTTTCACCACAGCCGCCCAGCTCCCAGCGCGCCGCCCTCTCATGACCGGGCTTGTCACCGCGTCCGTAAAATAACAGACGTATGACTGTACATATTATTTGACATTAGCTAAAGTCCAGTCTCTGTTACACCGAGAGTGGTCAAGGCGATTAGACGCCGGCCGGGGGGACCGATGCATACGCTCGCAGTCGTACTCGACGCGCCAGAACGCATCGCCATCAGCGCGGTTTCATTGACCGCGCCGGGGCCTGCGGATGTCGTTGTCGACGTCGAGTGGAGCGGCATCTCGACGGGGACTGAAAAGCTCCTCTGGTCAGGCCGCATGCCTACTTTCCCTGGCATGGGTTATCCGCTTGTTCCCGGATATGAATCCGTTGGCCGAATAGTGTCAGCCCCCGACAGCATCAAAAACCGCATCGGCGAACGCGTTTTCGTCGGCGGAGCGCGCTGTTTCGAGAATGTCCGCGCCCTGTTTGGTGGCGCAGCGCATCGTCTCGTAATCCCCGCCGAAAAAGCCATCACCATCAACGACGATCTCGGCGAGCGCGGTGTATTGATCGCTTTGGCGGCCACAGCCCATCATGCACTAACGCTGCCCGGCACAGCACTTCCCGAATTAATAGTGGGCCATGGCGTACTTGGCAGATTGTGCGCCCGCCTCGTCACGGCACTTGGCGGAAACACACCAACGGTTTGGGACAATGATTCGTCCCGCCGCAACGGCGCCACCGAATACGCCGTTGTCGCCCCCGACGATGATCAGCGCCGCGATTACGCGACAATCCTCGACGTCAGCGGTGACCCGGCCATTCTCGACCGTTTGACAGCGCGCCTTGCGCCACGCGGGGAGATCGTTCTTGCGGGTTTTTACGATCAACCACTCAGTTTCTCTTTTGCGCCGGCTTTCATGCGCGAGGCACGCTTCCGCATCGCCGCCGAATTCAAGCCCGACAATGTAGCCGCCGTGAATGAGCTCATCGCACGCGGAACATTGTCGCTCGACGATCTCATCACCCATCGCAGCCCGGCTGATGCCGCGCCCGACGCCTATCGTACCGCCTTTGCCGATCGTGCCTGCCTGAAAATGATCCTCGATTGGAGAACGCTGCAATGACGACGCCGAACGCCACCCCCGGCAATGTCACTATGCTGCATGATGCGATTACTGCGCGTCTGCGTGCCGAAGCCTCGATTGAACCCGATCCGGTTCCGACAGGCGAAGTGAAAAAAGAAACGCAAATCATCGCCATCTATGGCAAGGGCGGGATCGGCAAGAGTTTCACACTCGCCAACCTTTCTTACATGATGGCGCAGCAGGGTAAAAAAGTTCTGCTCATCGGTTGCGATCCGAAAAGCGATACAACATCATTGTTGTTCGGCGGCAAAGCTTGCCCAACCATCATCGAAACATCGACGAAAAAGAAACTCGCCGGTGAAGAGGTCAAAATCGGCGACGTCTGCTTCAA
>JAIYCE010000092.1 GCA_027488155.1 Hyphomicrobiales bacterium
CATAGCGCAGGGTGCTGCGCGCTACCCCAAGAACCTGGCATGTCCACCGCTCGGACGTTCCGAGCTTCTGACGGGCCTGGATAACCGCACCCCGCAGGTCATCCGCCGTCAGATCTTGGGTTTTAAAAAATCGAGGCTTTCCTTCAGGATCAGCTTATCCAGCTCAAGATCAGCGACGATCTTCGCTAGCCGCTGGTTCTCCTTCTCCAGCGCCTTCAGCTCCGATAGCCGAGATCTTGCCATGCGACCGAAGGTCTAGCGCCATTTGTAGTAGGTCGCGTCACTGATCCCTGCCGACCGGCAGGCCTTGGCCACATCAGCCCCACCTGTCAGGTCCAACTCCACCTGCCGCAAGATCTTCAGGCAGTCCTCTTCCGAATGCCGCTTTCGAGCCATCTAAAATACCCTCTGCGGAACCAAAATAATGGCTCAACTTTAGAGGGCAGCACACACTCAAAGCCTAGCTTCAAACACAAGTTTAAACTAACTTACCGAGCGGAAGTCTCAATGGGTTCAGGCCAGATCAGAAAAGTAACCCGTCCATTCTTAGGATGATCCGGAAAAAGGAGCAAAAAATGACTACGCGAACGGGGGGTGAACTCATTCAGGATTTTTTGCAGACTTACAGCATTCCGTATGTTTTCGGAAATCCAGGGACGACGGAAACGACTTTTCTCGCAGCCGTGGCCAAGTCTTCAGCGACCTATATGTTATCGCTTCATGAATCGAGCGCCGTCGGTATCGCTGCTGGTTACGCAATGATAACGGGCAAGCCGTCGATCGTTAGTCTCCATACTTATCCCGGCCTCGCCAACGGCATGTTCAATATGCGCAACGCATTGATGTCGGGTGTCCCACTCCTTGTCATTAATGGACAGCAGGATTCGCGCTTCCTCATTCACAATCCAGTGCTTGGTGCACCGAATGTGCAATTGTCCCATACGGCCACGAAATATGCCTATGAAGTGACAAGCGCAGACGATCTCGCTATTGCGCTCCAACGTTGCTATCTGCAAGCGCGCTTGCAGCCAAGTGGCCCCGTGTTCCTCTCCATCCCAATGAATTTCATGCTGGAGGAGACCGGGCACACAACATTCAAGAAGACACGCATTATCGACGATACGGTTCCGCACGGACTCAACGAGGCTGTTACGGCTCTGCGTGCTGTGCCGGAGGGAAAGCTCGTAATCGTTGCCGATTACGCCGTCGGAGCTGTGCGCGGTATCAGCGCTGTGAGCCGGATTGCTGATGCGCTTGGCGCCGATGTCTATGCGGCGCCATTCCATGTGCAAGGTACGGTTGATCCGCTTCATCCACGCTCGCGTGGTCAACTTCCATCCACGACCAAAGAGATCAACGAAACACTCAGCCGCTATGACACCATGCTGCTGGTCGGCGAGAAGGTCGATAGTTTTACATATAATGGCGCTGTGGCACTGCCTGCCGATCTCAAGGTGATCCAAATTGCACCGGCCACGAGCCAGCTCGGTTTTGATTTCCCATGTGACCTTGCCGTTCTCGGCGATATCCACGCTACACTCGCGGCCCTCGCCAAGGCGCTGGACGCCCCATTAATCCCGCCGTCGCCGCGGCAGATTGACGAAGCTACGCTTGACGCCAAATATCCGCCTTCAGGGCCGCATGCGAGTAATGCGCTTATCCTCGACATCCTGCGTCATCTCGATCGCTCAACACACATCATCACTGAAGGCTCTTCGGAAGATGCGATCGTGCAGGATATGGCCGTCTCTCTTGGCTTCCGTGATGTGCATTTCTCACCACGCGGTGGCGGTCTCGGTTGGGCGCTTCCGCTCGGCGTCGGCATCGGCTTGGCGACTGGCAAAGCTCCGGTCTGTTTTGTTGGTGATGGCGGTAGTCTCTTCTCAATCCATGCGCTCTGGACGGCCGCAAAATACCGCATCCCGTCAATTTTTGTCTGCTTCATCAACCATGAATATCGGTTGCTGAAAGATTTATGGTGCAATGCCATGCATACGACCATCGATACGACGCTGTTCGTTGGAATGGACTTTAGCGATCCCAATATCAATCTTCAGGCTATCGCCGAGGGCTTTGGCGCGCGCGTCGAGACAATTGCAAAATCTGGTGATGTTCCGGGCATCCTATCTCGGGCGTTGGCACATGCCGGGCCAAGCTTCCTGCTCATTGAACGCGAGCCGTGATCCCTTTTGCCGTCCCGGTCAGAGGCATGTTTGCTTCATTGGGCCTGCGACTGCCGGAAGCTGTAGTAGCTCGATAGGGGCTTCGAGCTAGGCATTCTAGGAAGCTAGAAGGTGGAGGGGTCGATACAACCCTCATAGACTGGTCGGCAGGTTTCTTCGGTGTCCGAAGCTCGGTCCCCGTTCAGCCTTCACTGCCAGTGCCCGTGAAGACCACCATGAGGCTAGGCTCCTAATCACTGGAGACAACCCCGTTTAGTGGGATAGCCGTGAAAGCGGCCGGCATACCCTTCCTCGCCATCTGCACCGGCAAGTATGACCACATAGTCTTTGAGGACCGTGAGGCCTTGTCAGTGATCGATGCCGTGGCGGACGGCTAAGGGATCATCTGGCCGGGGTTGCAGGGGGTAACGCTTCAGCGCAGGGTTGCGCTTGTCCGTAACTAAACCGTTGAAAACACATCCAATCAGGCCGTCGTGCGTATAGTCTAAGATAACAGCGGCTTTGGTATTCAGATGGCTTTCCTCGCTTTTCCCGCCTCACGTTCCGAGGGGCTGAATCGCCTTTCGCAATTCCTGCCGCGGGCGGGCATGGCGTACGCGATGGGGCGAAATACAGATCTAAGCCCGGATGAGGACGGTGCGGTATCAAAGCTGTCCCCTTACCTTCGTTATCGCGCCATCACAGAACAGGAAGTGGTCGCGGAGGTGCTCGGACAGCACGATCTGCGCGCGGCAGAGAAGTTTATTCAGGAAGTGCTGTGGCGAACCTATTGGAAGGGTTGGCTCGAAATGCGCCCTTCAGTATGGGCGCGTTTTTTGGATGAGCGTGACCGCCAGCGGGAGATATTTCCAGATCAGCGAGCAATCCGTGCTGCAGAAGCAGGACAAACCGGTATTGAAGGTTTTGACTATTGGGCCCGCGAGCTCGTGCAAAACGGATATCTCCATAATCACGCCCGGATGTGGTTTGCGTCAATTTGGATTTTCACATTGCGCCTTCCATGGGTTCTTGGTGCCGATTATTTCTTGCGGCATCTCATCGATGCCGATGCGGCAAGCAATACACTCTCTTGGCGATGGGTTGCTGGATTGCAAACGGTCGGAAAGTCCTACCTCGCGACAACCGAAAACATCGCACGCTACACCAATGGTCGTTTTGCACCTTCGGGCCTTGCGAAGGAAGCGATCCCACTGACTGAGCCGCCCATCGCGCAACCGGCCCAGCTGCGTGAACCAAAGGCATATGACCGAATGCAGCCGACGATGCTGCTCATCACGCACGAGGATTTTCATCCGGAATCCGTATTCGTTGATCCATCAGCGATCACGTCCATAATCGTCGCCGCTGACAATGATCTGCTATGGGGGGACAATGCACGCCGCTTTGCTCTGGCTGCCGCCCACGAGACAGCGAGCCGAACCGCGAACCATTTTCAATGTGATGTAAGTGTCATTGAACGGCTTGTTCCTGACGCGCTGCTCAATGCGGCGCAATCATTCGGTATTCGCCAAATTGTTACGCCCTATGCTCCCGTGGGCCCTGTCGCCGAGAGGCTTGCAAGTATTGCTCCAGTCCTTGCGCAGGAAGGCATTCTGCTTACCGAGCAACGCCGCTTGTGGGATAGGGCATTTTGGCCGCATGCCAAAAAAGGCTTTTTTCAATTCAAAGCCATCATCCCCTCCGTCTTAGGCGATGTTATGCCATGAGCAGGCAGCCGCTCCAAGTTGTCTGGTTCAAGCGCGATCTGCGGATTCATGATCACCGTCCGCTGGTGGAAGCAGCTAAACGGGGCCCGGTTCTCCCTCTCTACATCGTCGAACCGGATCTCTGGTCTCAGGATGATGCGTCGGCGCGCCAATGGGCGTTTGTTACAGAGAGCCTGGTGGAGTTGCAGCAAGCGCTTGCAAATCTTGGTCAAGCCCTCTGCGTGATGGTCGGCGATGCAGTTACCATTTTGGACAGGATCCATCACGAGCATGGCATTGCACATTTGTGGAGCCATTTGGAAACCGGGAATGGTTGGACATTCGCGCGTGACCGCTCCGTGGCCGATTGGGCTCGCAAGATGGCCGTGCGATGGAGTGAGCCGCGCCAATTTGGTGTGATCCGCCGTTTGAAATCGCGTGATGGCTGGGCGCAGGCGTGGGATCGCGATATGGCTGAAGCCGTATGCGCGCCGCCTCGCGCCCTCCAACCTCTCGGTGGGCATTGGCCAAGCTCTATTCCTAGTGCCCCAGACCTTGGCCTTGCCGCTGATCCCTGTCCATTTCGACAGGCCGGTGGACGCGCAGCGGCTCTCTCTATGCTCAAGAGCTTTCTTTACGTGCGCGGCCGTGACTACCGTTTTCAAATGTCGAGCCCAGTGACAGCGTTTGATGCCTGCTCGCGTCTTTCACCCCATCTGGCGTGGGGTACCATTTCTATGCGCGAGGTTGCTCAGGACACATGGAAGCGGATCAACGCGCTCAAAGACAGGGATGATGCTATTTCAAAAAAATGGCGTGCGTCTTTGATTTCCTTCATGGGACGCCAGCATTGGCACTGCCATTTCATGCAAAAGCTCGAAGATGAACCGCGTCTTGAATTTGAAAATCTACATCCCTTGTATGACGGCCTGCGCCCGGACAATGCAGAGCCAGAAAAGCTGCAAGCGTGGTTAGATGGCAAAACCGGCTACCCATTCGCTGATGCATGTATGCGCGCACTCAATCAGCATGGATGGATCAATTTTCGGATGCGTGCGATGCTCATGTCCTTTGCAAGCTATCATTTGTGGTTGCCCTGGCGTGCAACCGGTCTTCATCTCGCGCGACAGTTTGTGGATTATGAACCGGGTATTCATTGGTCTCAGGTTCAGATGCAGTCAGGCACAACCGGCATCAACACCATCCGCGTCTATAATCCCATTAAACAGGGCATCGATCACGATCCTTCCGGTGCGTTTATCCGTGCCTATGTGCCAGAGCTTCAGGACGTTCCCGATGCCTTCATCCACGAGCCATGGACGTGGATGGGGGGATCGACACTCTCCTATCCGCGTCCGATCGTTGATCAGGCCTTGGCCGCTAAAGCGGCCAAAGAAGCCATCTACGCGTTGCGAAAAAAGGCGGGCCATTCCGAAGGGGCTCGCGGCATCGCGGCAAAGCATGGTAGCCGGCGAGCTGGTATACCCATGACGGGTCGTAAGCCTCAAGCGCAATCAAAGGCTGCTCGATCGGCGCAGCTATTATTGGATTTATAAGGAAAGAAACTGAGGCGTGCTTTGAATGAGAGAGAAGGCACCAAGGTATTCTATTGTACTTGAGCGTCCAGCCATCTTTTCATTGACCTCTGATTTGATGTCTCTCTAAGATTATGACCTGACTTTCGTGATTGCGGCACTTTGGAATTAGAATATTTTATTATGGCCTGCTTTCAGGATGGTACCGCCATAGCTCCAATCTGCACTTTAACAGCAGGTTAGGAGTCCCTTGCCATGTCTCAGCAGAGTGAGGTGGTGCGTTGAGAGCTGGTTACCTTAAAATCAGTTCGATTCAGTATTGAATATCCAGATTAAATTGGACGTGATCGTAGACTTCAACATCGGTCCATGTGGGCGCATATCTTCTTGAGCGTTCGGTCTTAGACAAGGAAATCCCCCAAACGGCTGAGCCGTTTAGGTGCTTTTCTTGTTGAATGGACGAAAATTCCTTACTTGAAGAAACGGTCAGTGCCGTCCAAGCTTGTCGCGCTGTTGATTGCCGCAAAGGTAACGGCCTTGGTTGATTTGATATCCGTCAGTTTTTCATGTCGAGCCGTAACCAGTTGATCAATTTAATCGTCCGAACGTAAAAATGACCACGACTGAAGTCATTCATGACAGTGAAATAAGTGGCGTCGGATGTTGGAAATTTTGATATGACCGAATCGCCACCGGCAGCGCCGGGTGCGTCCATCGTCATGTCGAGCGGACGATCGAAATTATTGGTCACGTGAGACAGTGTTTGGATGGCTTCTTCCGGTGCTTTCGCTTTCTTCGTATCATTCACATAATAGCCGGCTTTGACGAAGCGATCCGGCGAAATGTTTGAGGATGGCAGTCCTGCCAACGCTCCGCTGGCGGCGGGATAAAGTTTTTGTCCCGTTCGGCAGAGCGTATGGACGGCTCCGTTGCTTGCCCTTTCCTCTGGCTAGGAACGATAAGAATTCACTAGATCGACGATCTTATCTGTAGGATGCTTTGTTAGGTTCTTGTCGATTTCAGCACATGTTATCGCTTTCAGCGATTGAGGCATGTTGTCCCGCAATAGGGCCAACATCCGCGGTGGCGCAATCAAAATAAATTTATCCAACTTCTTCTGCGTTTGAAGATCGGAGAGGGCTCTCACAATATCGTGTGAAAATAGCTTTTCACGCTGGCGATGATAGTCAGTCTCATCCATGTGGCTGCGTTGACCCAATGCACTACCAAAGGCTGTTCCTGGCTTATCTGTGCCTTGCTGACTTGATGGTGGATTTTTCTGCTCAAATCCCATCATGAAAGCGAGAGCAGGGCTTTGAGCCGTTCCGGTATTTCGATAGATGTGTGCGTGTTGAGCGTCGCAAACTACAATCACGAGATCGTGCTCAAGCATGGCTTTATCCTTCATCTGTTGGTGAATTGAAAATCTGCCGACCGGGGTCAATGTGCAAGGTGAGCCTTAACGGTTTGATCCTGCGGCATGGAGTCGATTGGGAGGGTTTTGGATAGCTGGTAAATGATGCGCAAAAAATGTTCGTTTTATTCTTTTCATTCGGTACGCTTATGCTTGTTACTTTTTGCCTACAGGGGCTACATTTTAACTTCGTAACAAAAACTTCGACCTCAGACGGTGTTACGCCCCCCTTGCTCTTCAAACTGAATCCGTCTGGTGACGCTCGTAGCGGAGGATGAGATCAGATATCAGTTGACCGACCAGATAGCCAAGGTGCCGCGCTTTTGTATTCGTACAACTGATGATCCCATGGCGAAGAGCGTCTTCAGCATCACCAATGCGCGCGGTCATATGGGAATAAGTGGCGGCTGCAACATCATGCTGGTCAAGCACTGAAAGTGCCTGAATGCCTGCATTATCCTTACCGATACCCGCATCATTTAAAAAAACAAGGCTGGGTGGGTAGCGCAGCGTGTATTCAACGACGCTTACTCCGCCATGCGAGCCCGATATGACGATGAGTCCCTTATCAAATGCGTCAAGCTCGGTGATTGAATCAATCAAAACGATCCCTTTTCCCTTTTTTGGATCGAGGAGATATCTTTTTGCCATTGCTTAATCCGGTACGATCGGCTGCGAACCTTTAGGATATTGGCGGACGGTCCTAAATACATATCCCTTGACCGTCCTATTGCCAAAGATTGTTGGCCATCTTCACATGTATGCCGGTTTCGGGTTGCGCTGAGTGCGGCGGCGGAGAGCAATTGGCGGCGGTCCGTATCATCGCCTACGGTTCAGGGGAGGGGGCTACCCACAATACGCGTGTCGGCGAATGACCCAACCCATAAGCTGCTCCTAGGGGGCGCTTCCTAAGGGATAGCCTTTGCGGCAGGGGCGAGGACGGGTGCCCAAAAGGGATAGGCGGTCGTGGAAGATCTGGAAGGGTTGCAGAGGTCGCGAGGCCCTAAATTCGATTGCGATGCCAATCCGGTGGCGCGAATTCCCCGACGCAGCAGAGGCAAGCCTTGCTTCATCCGCCAACGATAGCGGAATGCTCTTGAGACCGTAGCGATCTTCGCGGCGTGCCGTTGCGGTACTCCTATTGCGCGAGCCCACAAGCAGTGCCACGCTTTCCTTTAGCTTAGGACACATCAGAGGAGGTATGCGACCATGTCTATAGAGCTGTCTGTTATACGTGCGAAGCTGTTTACGTCTGTGCTTTCCGATTGTCTGGATAGTGTCGGGCTAATGAAGCAGGCAATGCCTTCGCGCATACGCCCCCTTGATGATGAGAGCGTGATGGTTGGCCGCGCTCGCACCGCGGCTTTCATGGAGGTGTACCATGTCCCTGAAGGCTCGAACCCGTATGAGCTTGAGATCGAGTTGATCGATAGCCTAGCGGGCGATGAGATCCCAGTTTTTGCCTGTACCAATCCTCTACGCATAGCCCCGTGGGGGGAGTTGCTGTCGACCGCGGCTAAAGCACGCGGCGCATCAGGCGCTTTGATGGATGGTTGCGTTCGTGATGTTAAAGCCATTCGCAGCATGGGCTTCCCCGTTTTCCACGGCGGCATTGCACCGCTCGATTCCAAGGGGCGGGGAAAAATTTTAGCTATCGATGTCCCTATCGAATGTGCAGGTGTAACCGTGAACTCTGGCGATCTGATTTTTGGTGATGCAGATGGTGTCGTGGTAATCCCCAAGCACCAAAAGGAAAAAGTGTTGGAGCTCGCGTTCGAAAAAATTAAAGGTGAGAAAAACACCCTCGCTGACTTGCAACGCGGTGATAAGCTGTCCGATGTCTTTGCCCGATATGGCATTCTGTAGATAAAAATCTTAAACCGGCCAAGTTAGTCCAACCACTTTTACGTTAAGGTGGTGATCGTCGTGATGCTCACATTTCCTTAAGGTCAGGAAACGTTCCTCGCGATGATCGAGGGCTGCGTGCTGGTTTGAGATTTCTATTTGATCGGCTGGATCCTCGCGTAACGCAGCAAAAAGGTCTCAGAATAATGAACTTATCCAACCTCCTAGATCAAAGAGTGCGCAATTACGGGCCTATCCGCGTTTTGTTAATTGGCGCGGGAAAGTTCGGTTCCATGTTCTTAGCTCAGGTTCCTACAATAAAAGGTATTGAGGTCGTGGCGATCGTCGACCTTGATCTTGATCGGGCTCGTTCAGCCTGCCGAGAAGTTGGGTGGGATGACGATAGGATCAGCAAGACGCGCTTCGTGAACGACGCAAGTGAAGAGTTGAGCAGCTTAGATATTGAGGTTGTGATCGAGGCAACCGGAAATCCGGAAGCTGGTATCAAGCATGCTTTAGCGGCTATTGAAGCTGGAAAGCATATCATCATGGTCAATGTGGAAGCCGATGTGTTAGCAGGCCCGTTGCTTGCAGAAAAAGCGCGTCAACGTGGCGTTGTTTACTCAATGGCCTATGGCGATCAGCCTGCTTTGGTTTCAGAAATGGTTGATTGGGCCCGTTCAGCAGGTTTCACAGTCGCCGCTGCAGGTAAGGGCACAAAATATCTCCCTTCGTTCCACCAAGTGACGCCAGATGATGTCTGGCAGCATTACGGGTTGACTGAAGAAGCAGCCAAAGCTGCAGGAATGAACCCACAAATGTTTAACTCATTTCTCGACGGCACAAAATCAGCAATTGAAATGGCGGCCATTGCAAATGCTTGTGGCCTGATGGTTCCTGAAGACGGTTTGGGCTTTCCACCTTGTGGCGTTGATGACCTCGCGCATGTGATGCGACCAAAATCGATTGGTGGCCATCTTGAGTGTGACGAAATGGTTGAGGTTGTTTCATCACTTGAACGTGATGGTCGCCCGGTATTTCGTGACTTGCGTTGGGGCGTGTACGTTGTTCTTAAAGCGCCTAATGACTATGCGGCAGCGTGCTTTAAGCAATATGGTCTGCCTACAGACGCTACGGGGCGTTACGCCGCAATGTATAAGCCATTTCATCTAATTGGCCTTGAGCTTTCAATTTCAGTTTTAAGCGCGGCGTTGAGAGGCGAGTCGACAGGAAGTAGTCGCGAATGGCGCGGAGATGTTGCTGCTGTGTCTAAGCGCGCTTTGAAAGCAGGCGAAATACTTGATGGTGAGGGTGGCTTTACAGTTTATGGCCATCTGGTGCCTGCGCACCGTAGCAAGGCGCAGAAGCTTTTGCCGATAGGGCTTGCACACGGCATTCGTGTGCTGCGCGATGTACCTGCTGGAGTGACCCTATCGGAAGACGATGTTGAGATTGACGCAACGCGGCTCTCGGTCAAAATCCGCCGTGAAATGCGTTCGCATTTTCCTAAAAAATAAGAATCTTTTGATGAGGCGCATATAGCTTAAAATCGATAGCGAAGGTAAGTTGACGAGTATCGACTGGTTGAAACGGGTCAGGGCCTGATATGCTCAAGGATATTGTCTTCTACTTGCGTTTCCAGCCGTAAGTAAGCTCTTTAAGCTCACAGCGGAAATGACGGACAAATCCTTGAGGAAACCGTCGGACCTAACCGAATTCTTGCGATTTCGCTTCAAGACAGCAAGGCGCGGCAAGCCTACGAAGATTATTGATCAAGCATAGGGCTTTTTGGTTTGCAGTCGTGCGAAAAGTTGTCTTATGCTTCATCAAGGCTCCAATCTCCAAGGGATAAAAAATGATGATAAACCCGCCCGCCCAAATTGGTGCTAGTCTAGCAGAAATCGACACGCCAGCCCTCATTGTTGACCTCAATGCTTTTGAGCGAAACATTAGTAAAATGGCGCAGTATGTCGCTTCAACCGGCGTACAGCTCCGCGCTCACGCGAAGACGCACAAAAGTTCAGACGTGGCTAAAAAACAAATGGCAGCGGGCGCTGTGGGGCAGTGCGTCCAAAAAGTGGGAGAAGCGGAAGCTCTCGTCAATGCGGGAGTACTTGATGTTCTCGTCACGAACCAAATTGTCGGTACAGACAAGCTTCGGCGTCTAGCCACACTTGCTCACAAAGCTAAAATTGGCCTTTGCTTCGATGACCCCGCTCAGGTGCACGCTGCCTCCGATGCGGCGGTAAGGGAGGGTGTGAATATTGAGGGTTATGTCGAAATTGACACCGGAATGTTACGCTGTGGCGTTAAGCCGGGTGCCATGGCCGCTGATCTCGCAAGGCAAATAGCTGCTGCAGATGGCCTGACGTTCAAAGGCATTCAGGCATACCATGGAAGCGCACAGCATCTTCCAACTGCGTTCGAGCGACAGACCGAAATTGCAAGGGCAATTGGCTTCGTCAAGGATACGCTAGGCGCACTGAGACGAATTGGTCTTGAAGCACAGGCGATCACTGGGGCTGGAACGGGGACATTCCGGCTTGAAGCTGAAAGTGGCGTCTATACAGAACTCCAAGCAGGCTCTTATGCATTCATGGATGTTGACTATGCCATGATTCAAGATGAGAACGGTCGTGACTATTCTGAGTTCGAGCACAGCCTCTTCATCCTCTCGACGATTATGAGTGTTGCGGGTGAGAACTGGGTTGTTGCTGATGCAGGTCTCAAATCTTACAGCGGCGAAAAAGGCCCGCCGCGCGTTTACAATGGCCCGGGATTAAGCGTCGTCTCCATGTCGGATGAACATGGAAAAATTGCCGTTTCACACGGGGCAAAACGTCCAAAACTTGGTGAGAAGGTTTTGCTTATTCCCGGACATTGCGACCCCACAATCAATCTCCACAATTGGTATGTCGGCGTGAGAAACGGTAGGGTTGAAGAAATTTGGGACATTGATGCTCGTGGCGCGAGCCGCTGATTAAAAAATGTTGTACCTATATCAATAGCTTGGTTTTACTGTAATGTTTACTCTCTTTCACTCGAAGGGAGCGTTTCTTAATAAGAATAAAAATCACTCACTATTGGAAAGTATTAACTTGGTTGGTGGTTATGAATTCATATTAGTTTCTAGAATGCAACGGACGGTGATGTTTTTAGAAATCGTGACTGCTTCAGGAGCCTTCAAACGGCATACAGCTTGAGTATATGCACAGCGTGGCGCGAATGAACAAGACGTAGGCGCACTTTCTAATAAGGGTGGTGAACCTGGAATCGTTTCAAGACGCTTGCCTCGCTCGGCGCCGTGAAGATTGGCTGCAAGCAGGCCCTTCGTGTAGGGGTGCTTTGGATCTTTGACGATGTCACGAATTGTTCCAGTTTCAACAATTTGGCCAGCATACATCACTGCAACGACATCGCAGATCTCAACGGCAACGCCGATATCATGCGTGACGAAGATCATTCCCATTCCGGATTCTTTTTGTAATTCGCGCAAAAGCAATAGAATCTGCATCTGCACACTGGCGTCTAATGCAGTTGTAGGTTCATCGGCGAGAAGAAGCTTCGGGTTTCCTGCAAGCGCAAGGGCGATCATTGCACGCTGCCGCATTCCGCCCGAAATCTCGTGGGGGTAAGCCTTCAAGCGCCGTTCCGGAGAGGGAATTCTGACCTTTTTCAACATGTCCAAGGCGTATGCCATGGCGTCGCGGCGTTTAAGTCCATGATGACGTGTGACAACTTCTGCGATCTGGTCACCAATTGTATAGACAGGATCGAGGGCCAGCATCGGATCTTGAAAAATCATCGATGCAATGCCGCCGCGAAATGACGCCAAATCGGCTGCATTCAAGGACATGACATTCCGCCCCAAAACCTCGATCAGTCCTCTGATCTCGGTCTTGTGGGCGGGAAGCAATCGCAAGAGTGCTTTGAGTGTTACGCTTTTGCCGGACCCGGACTCGCCTAGAATACCGAGAACCTGCCCAGGCAACAGATTAAGGCTGAGCCCATTAACGGCACAGACGTTCTTTTGTCCTTTAAACAGAACATGCAGATCGCTGATTTTTACAAGAGGCTGCTGTGTCATGTCGCTTGGCTCAGAACGTTTCTTGCTGCTGCGCTGTCAAATGGCACGCAGCAAGATGTCCGCGCGTTTTTTGAATATGAAGAAGCGGCTTTTCGGTCTTACATTTGGGAATCGCTATTGGGCATCGTGGGTGAAAGCGGCATCCGGATGGCGGAATGATCGGATTGGGCGGATCGCCAGCCAAGGCAACATGCTCCGATCGATGATCGGGGTCCATCGATGGCATTGAAGCAAGAAGAGAACGTGAATAGGGATGGGCTGTTTCCGCATAGATGGATTCAACCGGCCCGACCTCGACAATCTCGCCCAGATACATGACGATTACACGATCGGCCATAAATTTGACGACGTTTAGATCGTGAGAGATGAAGATATAGGTGAGATCGAGCTCTTTCTTGAGATCTAAAAGTAGATTCAAGACCTGCGCTTCCACCGATTTATCGAGAGCAGAAACCGATTCGTCGAGAATGATGATTTGGGGTTTAACAGCCAAAGCGCGAGCAATGTTAACGCGCTGCCTTTGACCACCCGAAATCTCATGCGGGTATCGCCCTGCAAACCGCTTCGGGTCAAGGCCGACTTTCGAAAGAAGCTCCCATGCAAGGCGACGTGCGTATTCGCGCGGTACACCGTGAATAATCGGTCCAAAAGCAATGGTATCTTCAATGGTCAAACGCGGATTCAATGACGCGTAAGAATCTTGAAATACCATCTGAACATTTCGTCGCAATTCGTTCAGAGTCAGATCGGTACCGAGGCGTCGGGCATCAAATAAGATATCGCCTTTGTCAGGTGAAATGAGGTCCACAATCAAACGCGCTGTTGTGGACTTACCGCAACCCGACTCGCCAACAATGCCGAGCGTTTCTCGCCGCAAAACATTGAAACTTATACCATCTACAGCACGTACGCTGTTCGTAGCCCGCCCGAACAGTCCCGATTTGATGGGAAAAAATTTCGTTATCTCGCGCACCTCCAAGAGTGGTGCGTCGGCCATATGTGTTCTGCGGGTGGAAGTATCCTCGCTCATGATTTGATGTCCATCGCCGACCGCAGCCCATCGGATACTAAGTTGAAGGCTATGGATGTCATGAAAATCATGACGCCTGGCAGTGCGGCGAGCCAAGGTTGCACGTAGATAGCGTTTCTGAGCGTGTTCAACATCAATCCCCATTCCGGCTCAGGTGGCTTTACGCCCAAACCGAGAAAAGAGAGGCCTGCCGCTAGAATCATGGAAACTGAAATGAGGCTTGTGGAATAAACGAAAATCGGGCCTAGAACGTTGCCAAGAACATGGACACGAATGATCGTGAAGTTATTCGCGCCCGAAGCCTTGGCCGCCTCGACGTAATCGAGTTTACGAACTTGTGTTGTTACACTTTCGGCGACGCGCGCTATAGGCGGGATAAAGACGATCGTGAGCGACAGGAGCCCGCTCGTCACGCCGGCCCCCAGGGCGCCCGATAGCGCAATAGCTAGAAGGACGGATGGAAAGGCGTAGAATATGTCGTTCGTGCGCATGGTTAGGCTATTGAACAAGCCGCCCAGATAGCCTGCTGCTATGCCAATGCTTGAGCCTATTACAAAGGCAATGGCGACGGGCGTTATGCCCATGAACAAAGACAATCGGGCCCCATAAATGAGCCGCGATAACATATCGCGCCCCAATTCGTCAGCGCCGAGTGGCAGGCCAGGTGTTCCAATCGGGCGTAGACGTCGCAACATGCTGCCTTTGAGTGGATCAGCAGGCGCAATATAGGGCGCGAAAACCGCAACGAGAAAAAGCAAGATAATGATCGCAAGGGCAAACATCGCAACTTTGTCGCGACTGAAGCGACGCAGCACGATCGCCCAATAGCTTGGCGATCTTGTGTATTCATCAAGCGGAATTGTTTTTTGCTCGATCATCGTCAGCCTCTCTGCACACGAGGGTCGAGAGCGCTTTGCAAAACATCGACAATCAGATTCAAAAAGACAAAAAACATGGCCAAGACCAGGATGATGCCCTGAAGGAGAGGGATATCTCTTTGGAAGATGGCCTGCCCAAGAAGGAATCCGGTGCCTGGCCATGAAAAGACGGTCTCGATCAGAATGGATCCGCCCAAGAGGTAGCCTAATTGGAGGCCCATGACGGCAAGTGCAGTGGGCGCAGTGTTTTTGATGACATGGCGAAGCACGCCCCGATCCGTCAGCCCTTTAGCGCGGAGACCTTGGACGAATTCTTGACTTAAGATGTCGGCAACTAGCGCTCTCACTGTGCGCGCAATGATGCCCATTGGAATAACGCTCATAGTGATGGCCGGCAGAATGAGATGCTTGATATGGGTCCAATCCCAAACCCAAGCGCTCGAGCCTCCCGGGCCTGCTCCGGTAGCGGGAAGCCATCCCAATTGGACGGAGAAGATGATCACCAAAACCATTCCGAGCCAATAATGCGGCACCGAAACTCCAATCACAGATATGAATGAGGCGATCTTGTCGATCACTGTGTCGCGATGATAGCCAGCGACGAAGCCGAAAAGACTCCCAAAGAAAAAGCCAATGAGCGTCGCAATCAGTGAGAGAATGATTGTGTTGCCGATCGCTTTCCGGAGTTCTTCAACGACAGGTCGACCTGTTGCAATCGATGTTCCGAAATCGCCTTGGAATACATTCTTGAGCCAGATCCAATATTGGATTGGCAAAGGACGATCAAATCCATAGCTGCGACGGATCTGCTCGCGCAAATCCGCCGAAGCATCAGGGGGGAGCACCGAGATCAATGGATCGCCGGGAGCGATATGCACGAGCATGAAACAGATCAAGCTCACGCCGATCGCCACCGGCAATACATAGATCAGCCTTTTGAGGGCATAGATAAACACTTAGAAATTATTCCACAGACATTGGCGCAATGTCGATAAACCAGCTTTTTGGTTGAACGACGCCCTTAACCTTTGGCGACATAGCGCGCGGGCCTACATCGTGAGCCACCCAGACAAAGGGCGCTTCTTCGACAATGCGCTTATGGAGCGCTGCCAGAGCTTTGTCGCGGTCTGCCGGATTGAAGGTCGTACGTGCATTCGAGATCAAGCCATCGAATTCCGCATTTCCAAAATAGCCCCAATTGTTGGAGACAGGTGGGAATGTTTTCGTTGATGTAAATCGGACCATCGCAAAAAACGGATCCATCGTCGCAAACGTCACGTTGATGGCGTGAGCACCGCGAGCGCTTTCATCTTTTGCGCCTTTCCGCCAATTCGTGAACAGCGTGTTCCACTCGATGACATCGAGTTCCACATCGAAGAAGCAGTCCTTCAACGCCTGTTGTACGAATTCATTCATGGGAATCGGCTGCATTTGGCCGGATCCCGATGCTGATGTCTGGACCTTGACCTTCAAGGGCTTTGAGGCAGAGAACCCCGCTTCGGTCATTAGCTTTTTCGCAGCCGCCGGATCGTATTTGATATCGAAGGATGGGTTACCCCACCAAGGATGGTCCGGAGAAACAGTCCCTTTCGGCACGCCCATCAAGCCGTTAAGCAAAGTCTTTAGTTCATCGCGGTTGATGCAGAGATTTGCAGCATGGCGCACACGCTTATCGAGCCATGGCGATCCGTCGGCAAAAGAAAGCTGCCAAGGCCAAACGTGAGGTTGCGGATTGGCGTAGACCGTAAAGCTCTTTGCTTTGATTTGCGGAAGAGCATCAGGGGCGGGTGCCTCAATCCAATCCACTTGCCCAGACAGCAGCGCAGCCGTGCGCGCATTGGCATCGGGGAGCGGAAGCAGGACAACACGATCAACCTTTGGAACGCGCTTTGGATCCCAATAGGCTTTGTTCGGCACCATTTCAAAACGTTCACGCGGGGTCAGTTTCACGCCCTTGAACGGGCCTGTGCCCGACGGATCGCCTGCAAAGGCGAGCCATGCCTGTTTGGCTCGCTCGGCGGGGTCAGTGACCGATGCAGGAATAGCATCTAGCTTCGTCTTCCAATGCGTCGGGGACGCCATGAAGAGATTGGTTAAGTTGATGGGCAGGAATGAATCGGGCTCGGTCGTATAGAGCTCGACGGTCAAATCGTCGACTTTCTTTGCTTCTTTCAATGTTGGCATGCGGGAGACCGTGACGCCCACCTGATCGGGCGCGAAGTGTGGAGCGTCCTTTTTAAGCACTTTTTCCACGTTCCAGACGACGGCATCTGCATTGAAGGGGGAGCCGTCTTGGAATTTGACGCCCGGCCGCAATTTGAAAACCCATTTCGTTTTGTCGTTGGCATCGACAGCCCACTCAAGAGCAAGGCCCGGGATGACGACACTGGCCTTGTCGGCCGAGCTCAGGTCCCAGTTCGTCAAACCATCATACATTGGAATGCCGGTGAAACGGTTTCCTTCAAACCCTTGGTCGGGCTGGCCATGCGTGCGTGGAATGTCAGCGGCGGTCATTCCAATGCGCAGAACTTTCTCCTGAGCAGCAACCACTGTCACAAGAGCGGTCGACATCATCAAAGCGGCACTAGCCGCCATTACTGTCCTCATTAGCATCGAAGCGTCTCCACGAAATGCGCCCCCCGCGAGAGGCTTGCTAAAGAAATCGATCGGCTCAGGCCGGCGAGGGAAGAGCGCAAACATCGTGCCAAGGGGAAATAGGCATTGGAGGCGCATGAGGTGAAAGAAATGCACAATTAAGGTGCAGACGCTTACGGGAGAAGCGAAAGCGATGGTAAAAAATTAAGCGACAGACCGTGGGGTGCTGAAGCATGGGCACAGCGGGTCGATGCGTCTGCATTTCTGGTGCTGGCAATGCCTGATTGAACAATCGGGCATGTCCAAATTGTGTGACGCTACCGTAAGCGCCTCGCAATGGCTTCAGACACCATGCACGATCGTTTATGACCGGCCGACGGGGGATGTGTGCGAAGGCCGTCTTTGCCGCCGTGTTGCGGGGCGTGGAGGTCTGAAGCGGCTTTATAGATGCAAGGGCAACTTGTGCATCATTGATAATGACGCACAGGATTGAATAGCAACCGCGATAACTCTTCGCTGATGGCGTGCGTCGTGACAGGGGAGGGGAAGGCCAAGTCGCCTTGCTCAGGTTTTTCGAATGGTTGTTCCAGCGCTTCCACAACCCGTTGAATTCCCGCTTCAATCGAACATAAAACGGGCACCTTAATGGCTGGCTGTATGCGTTCAGCGAGTCCAGCTAATCCCGCACCACCCAAGATGACAATGTCGGCATGGTCTTCTTCCGCGCATCGATTGCATGCGGCAGAGAGAATGGACAGTGCTTTATCAGGATTGTTTGCAATCTCTCCGCCAGTCGGCGCAACGCATTTGATGCTCGCGCATTGTGCGGACAGGCCAATGCTGCTCACGAATTCATGTAGCATTGCGCCCCAGCGTTCGCCGCCCGTAACGATCGAAAATCTGCGACCTCCAGCAGCGGCAGCCTGACACGATGCCTCGGCGAGGCCGATGACTGGTATGGGTGCGATTTCACGAAGGGCAAACAAGCCGGGATCGCCGAAGCAGGCCAAGAGAACGGCGTGGCATCCTTCAGCCTTCGCAGCATAAGCATCGAGAGTAGCATGGCCTGCTATTGCCGAAGCCGCGCGGCTGGATATGTATTCGGCACCAAACCGCCCAGTCGCGGGAACAAACACAATCTTAGGATGCAAGCGTGAAGCAATCTCACAGATGCGGTCTGTGATACTAGCCGTGGTATTCGGGTTTATGATCAACACGCGCATGAAACGACGATCCCAAAAACCATAGGCCGGAGCGATGTGAGTGACGTCTTTATGCTGTCCTCAAATACGTCAACATCGTTTTTGCATCGGATACTGAAACACCGACGCCTGTGGGATGATCCCTGAGACCGGGTTCCACGAACAACTTCTGGATATTTCCGTCTTCGACATACATGGAATAGCGCCAGCTCCGGAGGCCCATGCCTTGAGCCGTACGCTGGACAAGCAGACCCATAAGGCGGGTAAAGTCACCATTTCCATCAGGCAACATGAAGACCTTTTCTACATTCAGGGTTTTGGCCCATTGGAACATCACGAATGCATCATTGACCGAGAGACAGATAACCTGATCGATGCCGAGGCTTTTGAATTCGTCATAATGTTCTTCAAACCCCGGCAGGTGGGTTTCTGAGCAGGCGGGTGTAAAGGCACCCGGAACGCCGAAAAGGACGATCCGCTTACCTGCAAACACATCCGTCGTCGTGACGTCCTTCCACTCGAAGGGGTTCGGTCCAGGCAGCGCGTCGTTTCGGACGCGGATATGGAAAGTGACGGAGGGTACAAGCTGCGGGTGCATTGTCTGGCTCCTTGGGTTCTTTCGAAGGGCGTACGCAATCCAGTGCTTTCTTAGCCTAAGCTGTGTTTCAGTACATAATTGATTTGCGGCTCTCGATGATTGTTAGCGTGTGAAAAAGCGATATGTCGGCGCTTTCCTACCGAGCATGACGGGTTGCCGACGGCATCGCGGGTGTCGTTGTCCCAGTGGCGGACAGAGGTGCTTGGAACGAAGCCACACAAGCTTACGTAGCGGCATTGAGGCGTTGTTTGGAACGTTGACCTGCACGCGTTGCGCCCCTCAATGCCAGACTGCCCCTCAATGCCAGACTGCCACTCAATGCCAGACTGCCACTCAATGCTAGGCAATTTCAGCGGCGCTTAGGGGCCTTTTGCCATCAATGAGGCCAGCTCAATTTGAGTCCTATTTTCGACCATATACTGGTACTTTCGATTTCTGAGCCAATTGGCGTGGGAATGAAGAGATCATTTCAGTCGGAGGAAACATGAAGATTAATCGTCGCGGCCTTCTTTTGGCCGGTTCAGGTCTTGCTTTAGCCTCTTCGCTTCCGGCCTCGCACGCTGAAGCGGCTAAGTCGCGAGGTGTTTCTGCCGCCAGTTGGGATGATGGTCTGTCTCATCCCATCCCATACCGTCCTAGCCCAGGTGCGGGCAAAGAGCGTGGCCTCGTTCTTGGTGGTGGCGGTACCTATTTGCTGTCTTGGATGGTTGGCTATTCTCACGCTCTCAAATCAAAAGGCGTTGATCTAGGGCAGGCTGATATTGTCGTTGGAACATCTGCGGGCTCATTCCTTGGTGCTGCCTTGGTAAGCGGTCGTTTATGGCGCCTTCGAGCGGAATTTGATGTGTTGGCCGAGTTTCCAAAACTATTTGCGGAACTTATGCCGCAGATAGCGCCCAATGCTAGTCAGGTTCGCGCTGCGAAAATGTCCGTGGATGCACGTAATGCAAGACCCGAAACCATTCGAGCTATCGGCCATGCAGCCATGGCGGCGCGCAATCCGGATAACTTGGCGTCTTACCCTAAGGCTGTAGAACGTTTACTTGGTGAGACGGCTTGGCCATCGCCAAAGCTCTTTACGACAGCCAATGATTGCTACACAGGCGAACGTATTGTTGTCTCCCATGAAGACAACATACCAATCAACGTCGCATGTGCGGCGTCATCGTCATTGCCTGGCGGTATGGGACCAACTTTTCTAAAAGATCGTCTGTGCATGGATGGTGGTATCTGTCAAACGAGCACTCATTCGGATGTTGTTTCAGGGGTTAAGCGTGCACTCATTATTTCCCTGACTGATGGCGGGTCGGACGCTGTGAAGCTCGGCTTGAGAACCTCGGGAATGCCGAATACGCTTCAGCAAGAGGTAAAAGATTTGAAGGCTGGCGGAACAAAAGTGAAACTTAAAATTGTCGGCCTCCTCCCTGGTATCAGTAAAGTTGACAGTATCGTCGATCCAAAATGGATTTCACCAATGATGAAATGGGGCTATGAGCGCGGGCTTGCTGATGCTCAAGATATGAACCAATTCTGGAATGCCTAAGTTGTAAGGCTTTCTCACGGTAATGATGGGCAATCGTTGTGATTGCCCATCATGAATGCGCTTGTAATAAGCTTCGGATCTGTATGAAGTCATATCAAGCATAACGTTTTTCGACATTAGATTGAAAAATTATATTTCATGAATTGAACGTTAAGTTAAAGAACGGCTTTATCTTTATAAAGACGATAGGCGCTTAGAATTTGTATCGATTAAAGCACGATCGATCCTTTATATGTAACGTGGAAACGACACTCTAAAAGCATGAGAGGGGGAAAATCCAATTCAAGCTTAGCGGCGATCAATCACGATATCGAAAAGTGTATTAAGGGAACATAAGAAAAATCTGGTACTTACTTAATTATATGTGACCCAGCTTTGCTGAGATAAATTTATTGCAATATTGAATGGCAATCCGAACCATTCGTTTGAATTAAGTTATAAATAAAACGATTCCTGCATTTCATTAATCAATCTTTTGATCATTCAATAGGTTTTGGTGTCACTAATATTTTATCAATGCGTCGGCCATCCATATCGACCACTTCAAATATCCAGCCCTCAATTGTAAATGTCTCGCCGACTTCCGGAAGACGATTTAAAGTGTTTAAAACAAAGCCGGCTAATGTTTCATAATCGGCATTAGGATCGACGGGTCCACCAATATGATCTGCAAACTCATCAATGGGCATCCATCCTGATACAAGCCAACTGCCATCCTGTCGTTGTACGTGGGAAGGCTCATGATCGCCTTCTTCTTGAAACACACCTGTTATCGCTTCAAGGATGTCCCCTGATGTGATTACGCCTTCAAAGTGACCATATTCGTCGAAGACTAGCGCCATATGGATAGTTGACGCGCGAATAGCTTTGAGCACGTCAAGAGCATTTGCATTATCGGTCACTATGGGTGCAATCATCGCAAAACTCTCAATATCAATATCTTGATTCATAGATAGCGGCTCAATTATGTCTTTTACAAAGATAACACCTAAAATTGAGTCAGCATCATTGCCTTGTACTGGTAGACGAGAACGTCGTGTCCCTCGTATCTGCTGAAGAATTTCCTGTTTTGAATCGCTCAGATCAATCATTTCTACGTCACGCCTTGGCGTCATTAATGCTTTTGCAGAGCGATCTGCAAAGCGCATGACCCCAGAGATCATGTTTTTTTCTTCTTTCTCAAGCACGCCTGCACTTTCAGCTTCAGCAATAATGCTTTTAACCTCTTCTTCTGTAACCCCTTCGCTATTCTTTGTTTTTTGTCCTAAAATTTTTAAGACTATGCGTCCTGAGGCATCCAGAAGCCATACGAGCGGTGCTGAAACCTTTGACAAGATAGTCACTGCCGGAGCAACGCGGCAGGCGACTTTCTCCGGATCTCGTAGCGCGATCTGCTTAGGAACAAGCTCTCCAATTATAAGAGACGCATAGGTGATCGCAACGACCACAGACCCCACGCCCAAGCCTTCGGCAATAGCGGTGGACAATCCTTGCTCTTGAAGCCACTGGGTTAGGCGAAGGCCAAGAGTAGCCCCAGAGAATGCGCCAGACAGTACGCCAACGAGCGTTATGCCGATTTGCACAGTCGAAAGAAATCGTCCCGGGTTCTCTGCTAGATTAAGTGCCATGCGGGCACGGCGCGAACCTTTATCGCTGAGCACTTTCAGGCGGGCTGGCCGAGAAGACACCACAGCCAACTCGGACATGGCCAATAGTCCATTCACAAGGGTCAAAACGGCGACAGTTAAAATTTCAATATACAATCCAAGCACTCAAGCATGCTGTGCCCCAACCCGTGTGGGCAAGCTTCAACGCTCCTTACCGGTGCCATTCTCTATATGCCGTGTTTGGGCACAATTGTCTATTGGTGCGCAACAGGGCTTTAGCCAAAGATAGGACGTCTTGCAGGACGAGTGTTGGGTTTAAATCCGCACACTGACGTACACGGGATTGGGACGCCTCTTAAGCTGGTGTGGTGACAAAGCCGCGTTTCACGAGAGGTATAAGTGATCTATCTTTATAAACAGAACACATCGCGATCATTTTATAAATACGAAGTAATTCGTTCTGGGTACTCATGGTATCGATGGCCAGCTTATATGAGTGCCGAGGTGCTTACATAAGAAAGCAGAATTACTTAATGAATGAACATGCCACGCATTATTCTAAAAAATTCAAATCGTTTCTCATTGTTTCGACGCCTTCAGTGTATCCGCTTGCATCTTAGGACAACCAATAAAATATGTTGATATGGCAATAAGACATTCGACTGCTCAAGCCTTCATAATGCAGGAAAACTATTGATAATTGTTCCGCTATTCAGAGAAAAACTGCTCCACAGGACGTATTCAAATCCTTTGTTCCTATGTTGGCAATGATGGTCCTTATGCGACGCGTCGACCGTCTGCATCAATTAGCAAGGAACCGTCTTCCTTCATGAACGGACCTGGGGGATAGCGGTCAATAAGATCAAGAACAGCTTCGCTGGGGCGACATAGCCGCGTTCCCTTCGGTGTACAGACAAAAGGCCGGTTAACAAGAATGGGATTCTCGACCATCGCGGAAAGAAGCTCGTCGTCTGTAACGCTTAGATTTGTCAGACCCATCTCTTCGGCAGGAGATTTGCTCACGCGCAACGCATCACGCGGGGTGAGCCCTGCCGCAGCAAAAAGACCAATCAGTTGCGATCGTGTCCAACCTGTCTCCAAATATTCGATGATTGTTGGTTGATAACCAGCGGATTCCAAAATACTCACAACATTTCGTGAGGTTCCACATTCTGGATTATCATAAACAACTATATTCATGAGTTGATCCTCTCATTCATGGTATCTGTACCCTGCCGTTGGCTTTGAAGCAGCCACGTCAACACGATAGCTCCCAATGCAGCCCCTAAGAGTTGGGCGATGATAAAACCGGGTAAATCAATCGGGCGAATTCCAGAGAACGTGTTTGAAAATGAACGAGCGATTGCAACAGCAGGGTTTGCAAATGATGTTGAAGATGTAAACCAGTAAGCTGCAGTAATGTATAGGCCAACAAGCCAAGGCACATTTGATGCGTTGAAACGGAGACCACCAAGAATTGTTGCCAATAGGCCGAAAGTTGCCACAGCCTCAGCAAGCCATTGCGAGAGACCGGTTCGCGGCTTAAGCGAAAAAGCAATCAAGGGCAGCTCAAACATTGCATGGGCTAAAACTGCGCCACAAATTCCACCTACTATTTGTGCAGCGATATAAGGCAGTGCATCACTCAACGCAAAAGTACGATTTGCAGTAAAAGCCAATGTCACAGCAGGATTGAAATGAGCCCCGGATATTGGCCCTAATATTGTAATCAGCACAACGAGGATGGCTCCCGTTGGTAGGGTATTGCAAAGGAGCTGAAGGGCTACATCCTTCGTGAGGCTTTCGGCCATGATACCCGAGCCGACGACAGTCGCTACAAGAAGACCAGTACCAAGCGCCTCTGCTACCAGACGGTGCAGTCGATCGAAATTTTGCATTACGCATCCTTTGCGTGATTGGTCGCGCCATCCATGCGACCAATCTCATGTAAGTGTGAGCCCAGAGCCAATTGATCGATGCTTTTGATAGGCAAGTTTACAAAAGCGGTGATGCGATTTTTGAGATACCGAAATGCCGTATTGAAAGC
>JAIYCE010000035.1 GCA_027488155.1 Hyphomicrobiales bacterium
ATGATTGCGCCCGGCGAGCGCGCATAACGGAAACGTCCAGCGAACCAGTGCTTGTAGCGAGGATCCTCAACACAGGAATAGATACGAAATGCATATTCAAAGCCGAAAACAAGAACGGCTAGCGTATCCAGAACAACGAATTCTACGGCGAGACTGTAGTAGATTGAATCGACCGATTCAAGAATGACTGCCAAGACTGAGATCAGCACCCAGAAGACAATGAACATATCATAGTATTCGTGTAGCTTTCCGCCATAGGGCGACGGGAAGACAAGTGCATAAATTTTTTGACGGAAAGTGCGGCCACGATTGGCCTCAATGAATTCGTGTAGTGCAGGCACCAAAACACGAAATAGCTTCAGCAGTCGCAAAAGACGCAATAGGCGCAGAATGCGTAGATCAATATGGATAAATGCACTGAGATAGAAAGGCAGGATCGCTAAAAGATCGATGAGCGCATACAGGCTCAAAGCATATTTCAGACGTGGATATCGCTCTTTCGAAAATTCTGGATCTTCGGGTGCGACATAGAGACGGACACAATATTCGATCGTGAAGATGACAATTGAGAAGACATCAAACAGATGGAACCAGCGCTTGTTGGGTTCGTAGACCGCTGGAACGATCTCAAACAGCATGGCTGCTACATTCGCCACGATGAGCGCAGCGAGCCAATTATTGACATGCTGAGCGTAGGTTCCCTTGCTATGCGGATCGAAGAGAAAGTGATAGACCTTCGCTCGCAATGGGAGGGGTGCTGGGTTGGCTGTGGTGGTGCTCATACGGTCCTCACCAACTCAGCTCATTCTGAACTTTGATCAGATGAAAGCCGCGCCCGCATACCATAATACGTAATATCAAATCTTTATTCATGGCTTCAGTGCCATCGAACGCGGTATAGCTGTAACTTGAACTGCCAGCGGGGATTGCGCCCTTGTCAATGATAATGGTGCCGATCGTATCTGTATCGTGTTGGCCGCATTTCTTGCTGATCAGCTTTCGATTTGCTTGAAATGGGTTGCTCTTGTTATGGAGCGGTCCACCTTCGGCGGTCAGCGCAGCGACGCAATCCTTCCAGAAATGGCCATCGCTCTTTTGGCAGGCCTCCGGTTTGAAGTCAGAATTTTTGCGCTGGTCGGCTGTTGCCTTAAACCATTGCCCTACTTCTTCCGCTTCTTTCTTGACTTCTTCGATGCGCAACACTTCGCGTACAGCTTGATAGCCGAGGGCAAAGACTGAGACTGTAATGCCACCCAAAAAAATGATGAAAGCAAAATCAGCCAGCGTCATCGTCTTCATCACGTTAACAATGAAGGATAGGCTGCGAATTTTCGGGAAGGCGAGACGGAATCGCGGCTTCGAACTGACCTTCGACTTTTCGGCAGTTGCGGGGCCTTCTTTGTCGGTGGTGTGATCTGCTGCAATGACTGCAAGCCAGATTCGCATTAATTCTATGCGATCTTCACTGGTGAGTCGCTTTTTACCATCGCGCCCAGCGCCCAGTAAGGCGTGCAGTTCATCGCGCGCTTTGGCGCGTTTCTCCCCACCCCATATCTTGGGATCGCCGGTTCCATATTTGATCGCCAAGGGATGCGGCATGAAGCGCGTCCATTTGAGTGTAGTGGGACCCAATTCGTGGGCGGGCGCCTTCATTCGTGGGTAAAACGGACTGTCTCCGGCTTTGTTTAGTTGAAGGAGGTTGGGGTATTAGACCTTCGCCTTCAAACTGTCGGTCAGCCGCTTGAGCGCTCCGCTGATCTGCCCTTTGGGAACACGCGCGCGGATGAGGTAGAGATCGTCATCGGCCATCGCCTGCGAGAGGGCTTTATCGAGTTGCTCTTCCGTATCGCAAAGCAGCCCCTTGCCGCAGCCAAACGCCTTTGGCAGTTCCTCAGCGCGCAAGGTGGCGATGTTGTTGAATGATCCGTCGAGCATTGGGCGTTGCGTGCCGTAGCCGTCATTGTCGAGTACAAGGATGACAGGGTGGACACCATGGAAAGCGGCGCTTTGTGCCTCAAGCCCGGTCATCAGAAAGGCGCCGTCGCCGACGAGGACCACGGGCCGCTTGTCGGGATCGGCGCGTCCCATGCCGAGCGCTGCCGGTACGGCATAACCCATCGTCGCATAATAGGCGCTTGAGAGCGTTACACCGGGCACGTTGAGATCGACGGATGCGAACAGACATTCGCCGGGATCGACGGCCACGAGATGGCGCTCATCCAGATGGGCCGAGACGCATGCGATAACGCGGTCGACGCTCAGAGGCGTATTCGGCTTGGGCGAGAAATGTGGCTTGGAATAAACCGGGTTGACGATGTTGGGCGGGAAGCGTTCGGCAGCCGCTTCAACAAGCGCCGGAAGGAAGGCGTGCAGCGGCACATTGCGGAACGTCATGAGACCGACATTCACTTCATCGTCGCGGCATTCGATGATGCGCTCGCGGCGGAGATTGGCGGTGAACGCACCCATCGTGATGTCCGAATACATCACGCCAAAGGCGAGAATGAGATCGGCATCCTCAACCATGCGTACAACCGGCGCGGGGCTCACTGCGCCCATGTAAACGCCGAGTGCGAGAGGGTGTCGCTCAGATATTGCGCCTTTCGATAGGCTTCCAGTGGCGAATGGGATGCTGAGACGTTCGACAAACTGTTGGAAATCGTCGATGTCACCGCGCCGCATAGCCTGTTCGCCGGCGACGGCAACGATGCTCTGTGCGTGAGCCATTGCTTCGAGCGTTGCTTCAACCGCCGCTTTGAGTCGTGCCGGATCAGTCTCGCCAGTGTGGCGCACTAGCGGGCGGTTGTTCGCGGCAATCGGGACATCGACAAGATCGCGCGGAATTTCGATGTAACCTGGGCGTTGCTTGGCCAAGATGGACTCGATCACACGATCGATCTCGGCTGCCGCAGTGGCGGGATTTTCGAGCGCGGCTTGCGCAATCGTCAGATCTTGAAAGACGTCCATCTGCGTTTTGAAATGCTTGACTCGATGATGCAGTAGCGGATCGCCCTGTCGCTCTTGCAGGCCCGGCGCGCCGCTCAATACGAGGAGCGGCACCTGCTCGGCCCATGCACCTGCCGTTGCATTGGTAATTTTCAACCCACCGACGCCAAAGGTCACGGCGCAAACGCCGAAGCCGCGTAAGCGCGCAAACGCATCAGCGGCAAATGCCGCACCCTGCTCATCGGCGGTAACGCGAATGGGAAAATTCTCATCGTGCAGACGCCCGAAGAAACGGAGCGCAAAATCGCCGACGATGCCAAAGCCTTCCTGAACGCCGAGTTCGTTAAACCGTTTGACGAGATGTTTGGCGATCGTCGTTGTGCCAAGGGCTTGTTGGTTCGTGTCGGTCATGATCCTGCTCGTAAAACAAAGATTTGAGAAATCAGCGCTGGGAGGGGTACAGCGTCTGAGCGAGGAGGAACATCACCGATGTGCTCCAACCAAAAGAGAAGAGGCCGGATGTGGCCATGATGATCGTTGCAAGCTGCCATCCAAAGGGCAGTTGATCGTTAGCAAAGCCCACTGTGGTGTAGGTGCTCCCGGCGAAGACCATGGCTCGATGGGGATTGCTCTCCGCGCCGGACCAGACAAGGGCCATACCCCAGATGTAGATTTGCAGCAGGTGGAAGGCGAGCAGGATGAGTGCACTCGCTAGAAACACGAGTTGAGCCAAGTAATGCTGATGCGCGTTCTCGTACCGGCCAATGATCGGTTTGAGTTTGAGGGTCACGATATGCGCGCCACTCGCCTGAACGATCAGGCAGACCAGCATCGTCATAGAACCAAAAATCAGGGCGCGGAGATTAAAAACTTCTTCCACCGGGTCTCTCGTTCATGCTGGGGAATCGTCAGTGGCTTAGTTTGATGGCTTAACAGGGGCTGTCATCCAAAGGCCAAAGGATCGCTTTGGACAAAAGCAGACAGCGACCCAAAATGAGTTTTGTTAGCTCATCAAGGCGAGAAATGGGGCAGCCAGCCATGGCGGCTTGGGGGCGGCTAGGCGTGGCTGGCTTTTGCCGAAGCGGAACGACTCACGCATGGTCCTGCCATGTGTGTTTGAGGAGTTGCGTGTGGCGTTGGACGAGGAAGCGATGGTGGCGGCGCTCGAGGCGACGGGACGCTATCGCGTGTTGCGCAAGCTTGAGCCTGCCTCTGGTCCGGTTCCGGTGAACGGGGCAGTTTACCGAACGGCGCTTTTCGTCGATGTCGAGACGACTGGGCTTGATTCCGTGTGCGATGAAATCATCGAGCTTGCGATGGTGCGCTTCTCCTACGACGCGGACGGACACATCTTCGGCATTGCCGAGGCGTATCATGGTTTTCAGGAGCCTTCCGTTCCGATCACGGACGAGATCACGAAGTTAACGGGAATCGATGCGAGCATGGTGGCGGGACATCGTATCGACAGGGATGCGGTGGCTCGTCTCGTTGAAGAGAGTGATCTCATTCTTAAGGAAACGGTTCTTGAAAACGCTGATGAAATTTTCCGGCGTTTTTTTCTTAATGTGGACG
>JAIYCE010000042.1 GCA_027488155.1 Hyphomicrobiales bacterium
ACCGACCCGTCTCGATCCAGCGCAAGATGCCGCCCGTCTTCTCGGGCGGCTTGGTTTTGCGATTTTGATGATCGCCGCGCCTTTGGCTGCTGTTGGGGGCCGACGCGCGCTCGTTATTCTTGTCCCGGTGGCGGTCGTTTTGCTCATTCTTGCCGCCGCAATAGAGAGCGATGGCCGCGAGCCATGGCGACGTGCGCGCGAGATGGCTTTGACGCCTGCCGGTGGGTTGATAGCCTTTATTCTGTTCTGGTCGGCTTTGTCGCTTGTATGGACACCATTCCCAGCCGAAGCGGCTGAGCGTTTTGCCAATGTGGCAGGAACAGTCGCTTTGGCGCTGCTTTGCACCGCGTCCTTGCCACGCCGTATGCGTGCATCGAACATTTATCTTCTGCCGATTGGGGTCGGGCTAACGGCTCTGGCCCTGATCGGGAGTATGCTGCGTCCCGGCATCGGTTTGATCGAGGAAGGCGGTCTGGCCCAACGCGCCGCGCTTCTGTGCGTGCTGCTCGCGCCAGCCATGTTCACGTGGCTGGCGATGCGCGGCAAGCCGCTTCTCGGCTATGGCCTCATCAGCCTTGTGGCGCTTGCCGCACTCTCCGTTCAATCTGCTGGCCTTGTAGCCGCTCTTGCTATCGGCGCAGGCGTCTACGCCTTGGCTGTCCGCAACGGTGCGCTGGCACGCCGGATCGTTCTCGGCGTCACAGCAGGGCTGGTGCTCTGTGCACCGTTGGTGCCTTTCGTGTTGCGGCCGCTCGCGAAATTCTTTTTCGGTTTAACCGATCCCAGAACCGACGCTGTTCGTGTATGGATGCGCGTCGTCACGCAGGAGCTGGCGCGCCTGTTGACCGGCCATGGTTTCGATACGGCGCTGCGTGCGCGATTGGCTGGTCTCGTGCCTGCGAACAGTCCGCGTGGCCTTTTGTTCGAACTTTGGTACGAACTCGGCCTGCTCGGCGCCATCGCTGTGGCGCTTCTTGTATGGCGCATCGTTGCAGCCTCTGCCCATCATTCCGCGCGCGACGGCGCGGCTATTCTAGCTCTGCTTTCCATAGGCTTCGTGCTCGCTATGCTGGGGCAGGGCGCTACGCAAGCCTGGTGGCTCTTGGGGCTTTTGGTGGCAATCGTCGCGCTCGCGGCCGTTCTGCGGGCGCATGAGCGTGCCGTTCGGCTGACGCCTTTCGGGCCGCTTCTGCGGCCATGAAGCCGATCAGAACTTGCCGAATTTGAGATAGGCCTCCTGCGGGTCGACACCCGACAAAATCGCTGTTCGGACCTTGTTCTCGGTGGCGATCGCCGCCTCAGCTTTGTCGAGGACGTCCTCAACGATCGCTTTGGGCACCCGGATTACACCATCGCGATCGCCGAGCATGTAATCACCCGGTGCAATGATGACGTCACCAATCTTGATGTCCACATCGACCGCGCGCGGCAACCAATAGCCGACGATATCCCGCGGCGTATAGCCACGCGACCAAGTCTGAAAATCCATCTCGATCAGGAAATCGACATCGCGGACATAACCGTCGGCTATGCAGCCGCGAACGCCTTTGTTTTTCAGGGTCTCGGCAGAGAGCTCGCCCATATGGGCAACGACCCGGTCGTTCGGCTGCGACACCCAGATGTGCCCGGGTTTGGCTTTCGAAAGGAGGCCGGTCCATTCTAGAAGTGTCTGATGCGCATCGGCCCGAGGATCGACCCGGCCATCAATGGTGAAGGCCGGACCGGCGAGGCGCTGCTCGGGAAAGAGCGGGCGCAATTCGGCCGGCAGAGTGAAATCACGCAAGCCCATCGCCCGCATCACATCGTGTACAACGCCCGTATAGCATTGGCCGAGCCGTTCCGAGATCCGATCCATTGGCATATTCCCCCCAGTCTATAGTTTGTCTGAAGGCAGACTGGCTGCCAGATGGGCTGCTGGCAAGAACCCCACCCCATGAAATGCCGCTGGACTCTGGCAAGATTGCCCGCATAGACTTGAGGACGCGCAAACAGCGACTACGGCGCGCGGTTGAATCGATTTAAAAACCTAAAAAGCGGCAATAAAGCTGCGCCAAAGGGGAGGAATACGACAATGAGGAAGGTGCTGCTTGGCGCCGCCGCAATGGTGATTGCGGCCGGCCTGTCGGCTCCGGCAGGAGCGCAGGAAAAACTCACCGTGTGGTGGGTGAAGGGCTTCTACAAGGCGGAAGACGACGCGCTTTATGAAGCGATTCGCAAATTCGAAGAGAAGACCAAAGTGAAGGTCGATCTCTCGCAATATGCAGTGCAGGACATGATCCCGAAGACGGTTGCCGCGCTTGATGCGGGAACGCCGCCGGATGTGGCCTATGCTGACGTCTATGACTTCCAGGTCACCAGCAAATGGGCCTATGAAGGCAAGCTCGAAGATATTTCGGACATTCTGGCGCCGATGAAGGATCGGTTCTCCGTCAACACGCTGGAGACCACCTATCTCTACAACGACAAGGCCAAGAAGAAGGCCTATTACGCTTTCCCGCTCAAACAGCAGACAATGCATATTGAGTATTGGAAGGATCTTTTGGAGCAGGCCGGCTTCAAGGAAGGCGATATTCCGAAGGACTGGAAGGGCTATTGGGCTTTCTGGTGCGATAAGGTTCAGCCGGGCCTGCGCAAGGCGAGTGGCAAGCGCGATTTCGGCATCGGCCAGCCAATGGGTGTCGATTCGTCCGACAGCTTCTACTCATTCCTGACTTTTGTTGACGCCTATAACGTCAAGCTCGTCGACGACAATGGAAAGCTCCTTGTCGACGATCCGAAGGTGCGCCAAGGCCTGATCAATGCGCTCAAGGATTACACCGACGTTTATACGAAGGGCTGCACACCGCCTTCCGCGACAAGCTGGAAGGATCCGGACAACAACGTCGCCTTCCACAACAAGACGACGGTGATGACGCACAATGCGACGATTTCGATCGCCGCAAAATGGCTGGACGACTCCAATAACCAGACATTGGCAGCCGATGTCCGCGAGCAAGCCCGCAAGAACTATTACGATCTGATCATCACGGCGGGCTTCCCGAACAAGCCGGATGGCCAGCCGATGCAATACCGCACGGCTGTTAAGACGGGCGTTGTGTTCCTCGAAGCGAAGAACAAGCCGCGCGCCAAGGAGTTCGTGCAGTTCATCATGCAGGAAGAAAACCTGACGCCTTACGTTGAAGGGGCGCTGGGCCGTTGGTACCCGGTTACGAAGTCGGGTCAGGCACGTCCGTTCTGGACTGCGGACAAGCACCGCAAGGCTGTGCATGATCAGTACGCTGCGGGGACTGTGCCGTTCGAATTCACGAAAAACTTCAAATTCACCATTCTCAACAACGAGAATGTGTGGGCGAAGGCGATGAACCGCGTCGTGAACGAGAAGGTCTCGGTTGAGAAAGCCGTGGACGAGATGATCGAGCGCATCAAGCAGGTTGCCGGCTAAAAGGCCCAACCATCACCGGCCGCATTCTCGTGCTTCGCATGACGAATGCGGCCGGTTTTCTGTCTCCCGGAGCCGGATCATGACTGCTGCCACCCTGCCAGGGGCTGAAACACTGCCCAAGGCATCGCCCGATCGCCGGATGCAATCCTGGCGCAATTGGGGCCTGTTGCTGCTCGCTCCTTATGTCATCGTCTTTGCGCTCTTCGTCGCGTACCCTGTCGGTTATGCGCTTTGGGTTGCCCATCATCCGCAGAGCTATGTGGATTTGGCTTCCGATCCAATCTTCTTCCGCTCGCTTTGGAACACGCTTCTGTTCATTGTGATCGGCGTTAATCTGAAGATGGTTGTAGCGCTCTATTTGTCTGGGTTTTTCGCTAATACGCGTCCGTGGATCCGTTGGCTCTCAGTGCTTTTCATCCTGCCTTGGGCCGTGCCGTCGATCCCGACGATCCTCTCGTTCCGTTTCATGCTCAATCCGGAATGGGGCGTCATCAATCAGTTGATTTTCAAGCTGACATTTGAAGACGGTCCCAACTGGCTGAACAATCCGACGATTGCCCTTTCGCTTTCGGTTCTCGTTCACATCTGGAAATCGCTGCCATTCTGGACGCTCATTCTCCTTGCGGGACGCCTCGCCATTCCGTCCGATCTTTATGAAGCTGCTTCGGTCGACGGCGCCAATAATTGGCAGAAATTCCGCTTCGTGACGTGGCCTTCAATGGCAACGCTGTATCTCACCTGCCTCCTACTCTCGATGATCTGGACGCTTGGCGATTTCAACAGCGTCTATCTGCTGACGGGCGGTGGGCCTGCCGATCTAACGCATGTGCTGGCAACGCTCGGCATTCGCTATATCAGGCTCGATCGCGTCGATCTCGCTATGGCTACAATCGTGACGGCGCTGCCTTTCGTGCTGCCGCTCGTTTACATCATGATGAAACGGTTCTCGAAATGACGACGGCCCTCAATTGGCGTGCTATCGGGCAGGAAGCCAAACTCATCCTGATTGCGATTCCGGTCGCACTCTGGACGTTGATCCCGATCTATCATCTTCTGTTATTCGCCATTTCGAAGAAGGATACCGCTTTTTCCGGTAATCTCTGGCCGACACATCCCACGCTTTCAAATTTTGGGACAGTGTTTCGACAAGAGCATTATTTTCTGAACAATTTCTGGCTTCAATTTTGGAATTCCGTTTTCATTGCGACCATGACAGGCGCTCTTGTTCTCCTGATCGCAACATTTGCCGCCTTTGCCATCTCGCGTCTCAAGGCGCGCGGCGGTCGCTTTGTGATGAATTTGGCTCTCTTTACCTATTTCATCCCCGCAGCCTTTCTGGCTGTACCGATGTACCGGACGATGGGTCTTTACGGCCTTTTGAATTCGCAATGGGCCCTCATTCTCGCAATGGTTGCCATCGCTTCGCCCTATGCAATCTGGGTCCTGAAACAAGCGTCCGATAAGCTGCCGCAGGAATTGGACGAGGCTGCGATTATGGACGGCGCATCCCCGATGCAATTATTCAGATTAGTCTATCTGCCGCTGATGGTGCCTTCGCTGGTCGCCATCGGAACTTATGCGATTTTGCTTGCTTGGAATGAGTATCTTTACGCGTTCCTGCTCCTGTCGAAGGACACGTCGCTCACGCTTCCCGTGGCACTTGGTAATTTTCTCGCGGCTGACGATTCGCCATGGGAATTGTTGATGACGACAGGATTGATCTACGCACTGCCGCCTGCCGCTATCTATTACGCGTTCCGCAAATACATGGTTTCAGGGTTGACGGCGGGGGCAGTCAAGAGCTGAGCCTGTTTCAGGCTTTACCCTTCGATTTCTTCCCGCTTCATCTCCAGCGCGAGCCATTCTTCCTCGGCCTTGGCGAGATCGTCTTCCATCTTCGCCAAGAGCGCGTTGATTTTTTCGAAACGAGTGCGGTCGCGGGTATAGAGATCGGGCTCTGCTAAGGCCGTGCGCAATTTCTCTATATCTCGACCCATGGCGTCGATCTTGCCGGGTAGAGTTTCGAGCAAATGCTTTTCCTTGAATGAGAGTTTCGCTGGCCCTGCACTTTTCGCGGACTCGGCTGCAGCCTTTTGCTCGCGCGCCTTGCTTTTCGCTTCAACGCTGCGTGCTTTCACGCCTTCGCCACGCTGCGCTACCATATCCGAATAGCCGCCGGCATATTCGATCCAGCGTCCGTCACCTTCAGCCATCAGAATGGATGAGCAAACGCGGTCGAGAAAATCGCGATCATGACTGACGACGATCAGCGTGCCTTTGTAATCCGACAGTAACTCCTCGAGCAAATCGAGCGTTTCGAGATCGAGATCGTTAGTCGGCTCGTCAAGCACCATCATATTCGATGAGGTTGCCAGCGCCCGGGCCAGCAGAAGGCGGGCGCGTTCGCCGCCCGACAAGGCCGATACGGGCTGGCGCACCTGCAAGGGGGTGAACAGAAAATCCTTGAGATAGCCGACGACATGGCGGCGTGAGCCATTGATCTCGATCGTATCGCCGCGCCCTTCTGTGATTGTTTCCTCGACTGAGCGATTAGCGTCCAGCGCTGCGCGCCGCTGATCCAGCGTAACAAGGGCGAGATTGGTTCCGAGAACGATGCTGCCCGAATCCGGCTCTATGGCGCCGGTGAGGAGATTGATGAGCGTCGTCTTGCCTGCACCATTCGGCCCGACAATGCCAAGCCGATCACCGCGCATCAACCGCAGCGAAAGATCGCTGACGATGGTGCGCGCGCCAAATGACTTGCTGATATTCTTGGCGAGAACGACTTGACTACCCGAGCCCTCCGCCTCGCTCGCTTCCATTTTCGCATTGCCTTGCACACGTCGATGTTCGCGCTTTTTGCTTCGCAATGTGGCAAGCTCCGCCATGCGCCGTGCATTGCGCTTACGCCGCGCCGTGACGCCATAACGGACCCAATGTTCCTCCGCCACGATTTTGCGGTCGAGCTTTTGCAAATCCTTTTCTTCTTCTTCGAGCACGGCATCGCGCCATTGTTCGAAAGCCGAGAATCCCTGCCCCAGTCGCAATGTCCGGCCGCGATCGATCCAGATTGTTGTATTGGTCAGTTTTTCAAGAAAGCGTCGATCATGGCTGATCAGTGCGAGCGCGCAATTCAGCCCGCTCAATTCCGTTTCCAGCCATTCGATGGCGGGTAGATCAAGATGGTTGGTCGGCTCGTCGAGCAGAAGAATATCGGGCGAAGGTGCCAAAGCACGAGCAAGTGCGGCGCGCCGTTGTTCGCCGCCAGAGAGCGAGACGGGGTTTTCATCGCCATTCAACCCGAGCGCTTCGAGCAGATAACGCGCACGATAAGGATCGTCGCCGGGGCCAAGCCCCGCTTCCACATAGGCAAGCGTGGTGGCAAATCCGGTGAGATCGGGCTCTTGCGGCAGATAGCGCAAGGTCGCCCCCGGTTGCAGAAATCGCGTCCCGCCATCGGCCTCCACCAGACCGGCTGCGATTTTCATGAGGGTCGATTTGCCTGAGCCGTTACGGCCCACGAGACAGACGCGCTCGCCCGGCGCAAGTGACAGGTCGGCCCCTTCGAACAAAGGCGTGCCGCCAAAGGTGAGGGTGATGTTCTGGAGGGTAAGGAGAGCTGGACCGGCCATGCCCGCGATGTGACAGATCAAGCGCGTGCCTGCAAGCCGTTGTCACGGGCCGCCGCAGAGCTCCTCTGCCTTGAAGGACATGGCTCCATCGCTTTTGCTTCTGTATAGGAAATAAGATGCTTGCCTGAGGACTCACCGTGACAGACGCCGCAAAAGCCGAAAGCCCCGCCTTGCAGCAGGCTGCGTTGCCCGTTCTGTTCGTGCTGAGTACGGTGCATTTCCTCAATGACATGATCCAATCGCTCATTCCGGCGATCTACCCGATCATCAAAACCGCCTATGCGCTCGATTTTGGCCAGATTGGCATCATCACGCTGACATTCCAGTTGACCGCCTGTCTCTTCCAGCCGCTTGTCGGCCACGTAACCGACAGGAAGCCGATGCCCTATTCGATGGTCGCCGGCATGGGTTTCACGCTCATTGGTCTTGTGGTGCTCGCCTATGCGTCGTCCTACGCCATCCTCATTTTGGGAGCTGGTTTGGTGGGAACAGGCTCTGCGATCTTTCATCCGGAAGCGACGCGCCTGGCCCGCCATGCTGCGGCGGGACGGCACGGTTTAGGGCAGGGCATCTTTCAAGTCGGTGGGCAGGCGGGTGGGGCCATGGGCCCCTTGCTGGCAGCTTTCATCGTGGTGCCGAAAGGCCAAGCCAGCCTCGCCTGGTTTTCGCTCGTGGCTTTGGTCGCCATGCTGTTGATGGCTTGGGTTGGACGCTGGCACGCCAATATCCATGCCGAGGTCAAGAAGAAGGCAGCCATTGCTGCGGCAGCTGGTGCATCGCGCCCTCGCTTTGAGATTGGCGTGGCAATCACCATCCTCATCGTCTTGCTGCTCTCAAAAAATGCTTATACTGCCAGCTTCAACTCATTTTATACGTTCTACTTAATGGAAAAATTCGATGTCTCCGTTCAGACGTCGCAATTGATGCTGTTTCTATTTATGGGTGCAGCCGCGATTGGTGCGCTTACCGGCGGCATTGTCGGTGACATTGTTGGCCGCCGTAACATTATCTGGTTTTCGATTTTAGGCGCGCTGCCGTTTACGCTCATGCTGCCTTATGTCGGACTGTGGTGGACGGCGGTGCTGACAATCATCATCAATCTCATCATGGCGAGCGCCTTTGCCGCGATCATGATCTTTGCCATGGAATTGTTGCCTGGCCGCATCGGATTAATTGGTGGCCTGTTCTACGGTCTGTCGTTTGGATTGGGTGGGCTGGCTGCCGGTGTTCTCGGCGAATTGGCAGACCGGACGAGTATAGAGACCGTCTACAAGCTGTGTTCATTCCTGCCAGCCTTCGGGCTTCTGACGTGGTTTCTCCCAAAATTCCAAGACACTGCGAAAGCGTGATCAGTAGTAAGATTGAGCTGCAATCTCAATAAATCTACATTGACCAATTCCTGGCCGCCATGCCTGCCGATCATCGTATAAAAAGCTTCTGAGGTTTCGAAAATGAAACTTTACTTCTCCGCGGGTCAACTCGCCCATCAGCCCAAGCAATATATGGTGCATGGCAAGTTGATCCACGCCTTTGAAAACAATGATCGTGCGCTGGCCTTGCTCGATGCGCTCGCAGGCGCTGGCCTTTATCCGCTTGAGCCGGTAAATCATGGTCTTGCGCCGATATTATCCGTTCATTCCGACCATTATATCGATTTTCTTCAAACGGCTCATAGTGAATTCATGAAATTGCCGAATGCTGGCCCTGAAGTTCTACCCAATGTTCATGCCTATGTCGGGTCCTCACCCTCTCTCGTGCCGCGCGGAAAACCGCGGCCAACGGGCATTGTCGGACGCTCGGGTTGGTATGTTGGTGACTTATCCGCAGTTATCATGGAAGGCACATGGCAATCGGCGCTGGTGTCAGCCCATACTGCCATTTCAGCCGCCGAGGCCATTCTTGGGGGTGATTTTGCCGCTTTCGCACTTTGTCGCCCACCCGGACATCATGCCTATGTCGATCGCGCGTCTGGCTTCTGCTTCTTAAACAATGCTGCCATCGCAGCCGAACGTTTGCGCAGTCGCTATGCACGTGTGGCCGTTCTCGATTTTGATACGCACCATGGCGATGGCACGCAGGCCATTTTCTATGCGCGCGATGATGTCTTCTTTGGGTCTGTCCATACGGATCCATCATCTTATTATCCGCATTATCTCGGTTATGCTGACGAAAAAGGTGCCGGAAAAGGAACAGGTTATAATCTCAATCGGCCTCTATCATTCGGAGCGGATGATGCCGTTTTCATTGATGCCAATCGAGACATCATTGGTGCAGCCTTGAAATTCGGTGCTGAGGCGATTGTGATTTCGGCGGGATGGGATGCGCACCACAAAGACCCGTTGTCAAAGCTGAACGTGACGACGGATGCTTATGCTCGCATTGGCGCATTATATGGCCAAATCGACCTGCCAACAGTGATTGTGCAGGAGGGAGGCTATTCGCTTGAGGCAATTGCTGAATCAGTGCTGAGCTTTACGCAGGCTTTCCGCGCAGCAAAGGGAGTGTGACAAATGATATCCTCTTCAATTTCTTCCGAAATTTCTCCTCACCATTCTTGCCTCTAATGCTGCATAAACGACTGTGAAAGAGGATACCTGCCATGGCTTTCAAATGCGAAATTCCAGCAAAACCAACCATCCAGATTGACGATGAAGCCATCCGTATCACCCGTTGGGATTTTGAGCCGGGTGCCGTGACGGGATGGCATGAGCATGGTTGGCCCTATTTCGTCGTGATGCTCACGGACGGCACGTTACGCATCCATGATGGTGAGAAGATTTCCGACGCGTCGTTGAGGGCTGGTCAGTCTTATCGCCGTTTGGCGGGGACCAAGCACGATGTCATGAATGGCTCAGAGTATGCGATCGCATTTATCGAGATTGAAGTGAAGCGACCCGATCTGCTGAAGGAGCCGCCGAGTTTTGTGCCCTAAGCAGAAAGTCTGGTAACGTGAAAATTATTATCAAACGTCGCAGTTCGCTTGATGGCTGCTAGCTTTTTTTGAATTGACCTATAGACAAGCTCGATACCACTTAGCTCTTAAAATCATACCGCCAGTTGCCAAAATGATCTTAGAAAACCATCAAATAAGCGATTCATGAAAAGCGGCCTGGACACCAGACCATGAAAACACATTACTAGCCCCTGCAACTGCCGCAGCTAAACTGTTTGAAGACATGTCATGCCCCAAGATAGGTAAGATTTGTAATCCATTTAATATGACCGCAATGGTAGGGATGGTATATATAGAAAGACCCAATTTGGGTTTTATGTAATCGAGAAAAATATGTTCTTCTCCTTTGGAATCACAATAATGGATTAACTTAAAGGGGGCAGGACATCACCGCTGTTGGACGCTCTGTTTCCGACCGAAACATTCTCGGCTACTTCCCCTCTTTTGAAGGCGATTAAACAGGCAAGCCTACGCACCGAGGCCGTGCGAATCCAGTATCAGGCAACGATCATACCGCGCCGTGGCTTCCGTACACGCTCGTCGAACCTTTGACGACCGCGGACAGTACAACGCCATAGCCAGCTGCGATGCATCTGGCCTTCCGCTATTGCAAATCGTAGTAATGCAAGCGCACATTCAAGAAAAAGCTCGCAGAAGTCTCAGCAGAAATTATATGATTTTTCGCCGTAGAGCATTGGAAGCCTGCTCAACGAGCACAACCAGAATAAAAATCGCAATGACAATCGTCGCTGCTGTTTGATAATCGAAGAGATCAAACGCCACTTTGAGCTCGACCCCGATTCCTCCGGCGCCCACAAGTCCCAAAATGACTGAGCCACGTACAGCTTTCTCCAAACTAAACAGCGACGTTGCAACGAGGCTCGGGATCGCTTGCGGAACGACTGAGGAACAGATCAAGCCGACTCGCGACGCGCCAATGGCCGCGAGCGCTTCCTGAGGGCCTTTTTCGACCTCTTCCATTGCCTCAGCAAAAAAGCGGCCTGCAAAGCCAATCTTATCCACCATAATGGCCATGACGCCGGCTGCAGGTCCCAGCCCGACAGCGATTACGAAGAGCAAGGCCCAAACCAAATCGGGCACTGTACGAAAGAGCGCAATGAGGCCGCGCGCGATGTGCTTGACGACGGGGTGAGGTGATAAGCCGTCGGCTGCAAGAACAGCAATCGGGAAAGCGAATATGAGGCCCAGCACGCATCCGACAAGCGCCATTTGAAATGTCACGAGTAGGGACCACAGGATCTGTGGCAGGCGCTCCAGATCGGGTGGGAACATGCGATCAATAATTGAAAATAGAGCTGGTATGCCGCGCACAACGCGCTCGAACGACAGCCCAACATTCGAAAAAGACCATATCAAGAAGGCCAGGCATGCGACGCCAAGGACAAAGGTGACCGGGTTGGTACGCTGCCAACGGGGGATTGATGCACTCGTCATACCAATGCCGCCTCGCCCTTGAAGAAGGATAGCAAATTCTGAGGTTCCATGTCCTTCGATCGGCAATCGAACTCAACGACCCCATTAGCAAGACCAATGATACGATCCGAAAACCGGATTGTATGCTCAACCCGATGGGAGATCATGATGAGAGTGAGCCCCTTATCTCGCGACAGTGAATAAAGGAGACCCATCACTTCTTCGCCAGCCTTTGGATCGAGACTGGCATCGGGTTCATCGGCAAGAACCAATTCGGGTCGCTGCATCAACATGCGGGCAATGGCTACGCGCTGCGATTGTCCACCCGATAAGGAATCGGCACGTTGCAACGCACGATCAGCAAGGCCAACAGCCGCTAGGCATTGCATCGCTTCCTCCCGCCATTCCTTCTTAGCGAAGGCGTGGCACCATGTACGCATTCCACTGGCACGCCCTTGAACGCCATGAATGACATTCGTAAGGACTGATAGGCGTCCAACTAAATTATGCTTTTGGAATACAAATCCAACACGGCTACGGTAGTTTTTAAGATCCGATGAGTTCAACGAGAGAACTGCCTTCCCCATAGCGTGGATGGCGCCGGCATCCGGCTCTACGAGACGAACCAAGGACCGCAACAAAGTTGATTTACCACACCCATTGGCGCCGATCAGCGCCAAGGCCTCACCACGATGCCCTGCAAAATGAACGTCCCTAAGGACGTGGCGTTGCCCAAAGGATTTGCGAAGGCCTGATACAGAAAGTACGGCGGAGTTATCATCCGCCATCCTCTCGCCATTCAACTGGACAATCGGGACTGTCACATCAGTTACCAATGAACTGAGTGAACTGCTTGATGCCAACATTCACAAACATTTTGCGGACGACGTCATAGTCGCGATCCTGAACCTCATACTGGAAGCCACCACCTACGAATTTGGCATTTTCTTTTGTCGTGGTAATGGCGGCAAGAAGTGCAGGACCGTTATCGCGGAACGCATTCCGGAACTTGGTGACTATTTCTGGATTGACCTTAGCCGAGACAATCACCAAATCATTCGGCAGGTTAATGCCTTCTCCGATTGTACGAAACTTTTTATCGGGGAAGGCCTTTTTGATTCGATCAAGATGAGTCTGGTTCATCCCGATTGCAGAAATATCGTTGCGTAGCATGGCTTCAGTCGCAACGTTGAGCTTCAGGAAGATGGCCTCATAGTCTTTGCCGTAAACGAGCCCACCATCGGCAAGAATGGTCGCCGGAGCCAAATGCTGCGAGGTTGAGCCGATCTCTCCGAAAGAAATTTTCTTTCCTTTCAGATCGGCAATTGACTTGATTGGGCTTTCATCCGGCACCACGATCGAGGAGCGGTAGTTTGGCCGCTCCCAAACGACGACTGGCATCGCCTTCAGCCGCGCATTGAAGACGACATATTCAGCTGGGCCCGTGAGCACAAAATCAACCTGATTGGCATTCATCGCTTCTACGGCGGCGGTGCGGCCAGAAACCGGAAAGAAATCGACGCGCAAGCCAGTGGACTTTTCAAGCGCCTCTTTAAAGGGGCCAAATTCGCGCTGTAGGCTTTCAAGTCCATCAACATCCGTAACAGCGAAACGAATCTTATCTTGCGCCTGAAGCGGGGCCACTTGGTTTAAGAAACCAAGAGATATAGCCAAGGCTACAGCAGCAAATCGACGGGTAAAGCGCATGTTCAGACCCTTGCATTGATTGGGGAGGATCCTGCAATGACGCCGTTTCGAGACATTTAGATGACGATTTGCGAAGAATTACCCTCTAGAATTATGACAATTGAAGCAATCTCCGACTGATTTGTAACAATCCTGTCATAATCAGTGTACCAATTCTTCCTGTCATTGTGCGCTTGGCAAAGGTGCTCCCGCATTGGTCCGGGCGAATGCCCTCATGCGCGCGAGGCTGTTTCCACAGGGTCAGTTCAAAACGTAGACCGGTATTTCTCATGTCACTTGTTTGTCATTGAACCCCCCTAGGGACACTTCCGAAACTGGGGTCAAAGTGATGCTTCGCATTTCGAATCTGTCGAAGAAATTTGGAACCAAGAGCGCTGTTGACAATGTGTCCCTCGACGTCATGCGAGGACAGTTCATCGGCGTGATTGGGCGATCTGGTGCAGGAAAATCGACCTTACTTCGCATGATCAATCGCCTTGCCGAGCCGAGCTCTGGTTCAATTGTATGGGACGGCACCGATGTGACGCGCCTTAAGGGCCGCGAACTGAATGAGTGGCGTCGGCGTTCGGCCATGATTTTCCAGCAGTTCAATCTTGTCGGCCGTCTCGATGTTCTCAACAATGTCTTAGTGGGGCGGATCGCTTCGACCCCGACTTGGCGTTCAATGTTGCGCTTGTGGGGTGATGACAACCGTACAATCGCGCTGGCCGCTCTCGCGCAATTTGATATGGCAGGCTATGCTGCGCAACGCGCTGAAGAGCTATCCGGCGGGCAGCAACAACGCGTCGCGATCTGCCGTGCACTCTTGCAAGAACCCGATCTCATTCTTGCCGATGAGCCGGTTGCATCGCTCGATCCCCGCAATACCAAACTTGTGATGGATGCGCTTTTGCGGATCAACAAGCATTTTGGGATCACCGTTCTGTGCAACCTCCATTCGCTTGATCTTGCCCGCACCTACTGCGACCGTCTGGTGGGCCTATCGCACGGGAAACTGGTCTTTGACGATGTCCCAGAAGCGCTAACGGATTCCATCGCACGCGAGCTTTATGGAATCGAGTCTGATGATGTCTTGGCCAAGCAACCCTCGACGCCAATTTCGGATTTCGTGCCGGCAGCAGCCGTCGCTTAACTTTACTTTCGCAACAAGAGGACAAACCATGATCAATCGCCGTCACCTCCTCATTGCAGCCGCTCTTTCAGCTGCGACCGTATCCGGCGCCCAGGCGCAGGATTGGAAAGCTAAATATCCCGAACTAACTTTTGCTATTGTCCCGGCCGAGAATGCATCGGGCGTGATTGAACGTTATGCGCCTTTCATGGCGTATCTCTCGAAAGAAATCGGCGTTCCGGTGAAGCTTCGCGTCGCACAGGACTATGCTGCTGTAATCGAAGGCCAGCGGGCTGGTCAGATCCAAATTGCGAACTATGGTCCATCGGCTTTTGCACGTGCGATTATGACAGGTGTAAAAATTGAACCGTTCGCAATTGAAGTCAATCAAGGCGGCGTTAAAGGCTACTATTCCGTTTTCTTTGTCAAAAAGGACTCGCCCTATAAGACGGTTCAGGACCTAAAAGGCAAAAATATTGGTCTTGTCGATCCTAATTCTGCATCGGGTAACAACGTGCCTCGTTACGCTTTGAGTCAGATGAAAATCGAACCAGAAAGCTTCTTTGGAAAAGTGGTTTACACAGGCTCACACGAAAACGCGATCATCGCACTTCAGCAGGGAACTGTGGACGTAGCAGCAAACTGGCTTAACACGGATGACGATTCCAATCTGACCCGTATGGCGAAAAAGGGAATGGTGAAAGCGGACGACTTTCGTGTCATCTTCAGGTCAGAAATGATCGTTAATTCTCCAATAGCATATCCAGCTGATCTTCCAGCTGATTTGAAAGCTAAAATTCGCCAGGCATTCTTTGATGCTGGCAATAAGGATAAGGCTGCTTTTGATAAGCTGTCGGATGGCAAAAACGAGGTTTGGCAACCTGTCGACATGAAGGCTTATGAGCCGATCATGGAACTCAATAAGTTTATCGATCAGTTGCGTAAGAAGTCTTCCTAAATCTCCCAGCATGATGGATCGGGGCTGGCAACAGCCCCGATCTTTCTTTGGAGTGCCTCGTGACCACGCACATCATCAGCCCTGTCGAGTCGCAAATTGCGCCATTGCGCGACGCTTATCGCGAAGCGATAGCGCAAAAGCGATTGAAGCTTGCTACAGGCATTGTGATTCTAATCGTCGCAACGCTTGCTGCATCGTGGGGGGCTGAGGTCGATCTCGCGACGCTATGGAATAAAATTGGTAATTTCACCAACTATTTCAACCGTCTCTTTTTTCTCGATAATGGCCAACGCGTCTGGACCGATCTGCCAGAATGGTTCTGGGGTCTTAAAAAATGGGGTAAGCAACTCGCTGAGACCATACTGATGGCCTATGTCGCCACGTTAACCGGGGCGATAGCAGCTTTTTTCCTTTGTTTTTCGGCTGCGCGAAACATCGCGCCCTCATCGACGCTGATGTTCACCGTTCGGCGCGGCCTAGAATTTTGCCGTACCGTCCCCGAAATCGTTTTTGCACTGATTTTTGTCGTTGCATTTGGTCTTGGTGCGATGGCTGGCGTTTTGGCGATCGCCATTCATACAATGGGCGCCTTGGGAAAACTATTCTCAGAAGTTGTCGAAAACATTGATCTTAAGCCTGTTGAAGGAACGCGTGCATCTGGCGGCACTTGGGCTCAGCAAGTACGGTTTGGCGCAGTACCCCAAGTCCTGTCGAATTTCGTGTCATACGCGCTTCTCCGCTTTGAGATTAACGTCCGTGGTGCGGCCGTCATGGGCTTTGTCGGCGCTGGCGGGATCGGACAGGATCTTATCGAAGCGATCCGTAAATTCTACTATTCAGATGTCAGTGCCATCCTGCTGCTCATCATTCTCGCTGTTATGATCATTGACGCCTTAACTGAAAAGTTACGGCATCATTTGCTGGGGGACGTTTCGTCATGAGCGCTAACCCAAATCAACAGAATATTGCCGAAAGCCTGACGCAAGTCCCGTCAGAATTCCGTTACCTGATTAAAGGTGATCGCAAGCAACGTATCATGGCCAGCATGGTAGTTGTTGTGATGGTAGCGTTCTACCTGCTGGGACTTTATGTTCTCGAAATCAATCCACTCCGTATCATTACCGGTCTAGGAGAGCTCGGCAAAATCGTATGGTTGATGCTTCCACCGGACCCTGAAACATGGGAGCGAGCAATTCGATTGCTGTTTTCGCTCATCGAAACGATTTCCATTGCGTTTCTTGGAACCTTACTCGCCGCGATCATTGCATTTCCGCTTGGCTTTCTCGCTGCTCGCAACATTGTTTCTCTACGACTTCCGCAATTCATGATGCGTCGGGGGCTTGATTCTATTCGTGGTATTGACACGCTGATTTGGGCTCTTATCTGGATTAATGTGGTTGGTCTTGGTCCATTTGCCGGTGTTCTTGCAATCATGTGTTCGGATATCGGCAGCTTTGGAAAGCTTTTCTCAGAAGCAATCGAGGCTGCGGATCGCAAGCCGGTCGAGGGTGTAAAATCCGCCGGCGGCTCTCATTTAGACACTATCCGTCTTGGGATCATTCCGCAGATCTTGCCTGTTATGCTCAGTCAGGTTTTGTACTATTTTGAATCAAACACGCGCTCCGCCACGATTATTGGCATTGTCGGCGCAGGCGGTATTGGGCTTTATCTGGCAGAACAGATCAGAACACTCGAATGGCAGCAGGCATCATTTTCGATACTGCTAATTCTCATAGCCGTTGCTTTGATTGATGCTCTGTCATCGCGTATCCGCTTTGCAATCATTGGCGGCCAGCAGCAATAGTGTCATGCTATTGTCGCATGTGAAAGTTATGACAGACACGTCATACACGCCCTCATCCGAACATTTGATTCTTCCCGATGATTCAATCCCAAGAAAACGCGACATCGCAGAAGGCACGTCAGAAATGGATGGCAATTCTGG
>JAIYCE010000052.1 GCA_027488155.1 Hyphomicrobiales bacterium
ATGGCAGTGAGAATCGACGAGCATCAATCTTTGTCTTCTTCCGCTTCGATATAGCGCGGGAAAATCGGCGCTGGCGCTGGTAAAACGGTTTCTGCTTCGAGCGCTCCTGCTGCTGTCGCATGAACGAACGCACGCTTATCCTGCGGCACGGCCAGAAGATCGAGGAGCTTACCGGCACAAGTGGGAATGACGGGTTGCGTCATGATACCGAGCACGCGCAGTGTTTCCGCTGTCACATAAAGTACCGTGGCAAAACGATCGGGGTCGGTCTTGCGTTTCGTCCACGGTTCTTCCGAGGCGAAATAGCGATTGGCATCGCCCACCACGCGCCAGATCTCTGCAAGCATTGTATGCAATGCGAACTGCGTCATGGCGGTGCGTGCCTTCTCCGGCAGAGCGTAGACCGCTTCGAGCATCGCTTTGTCGGCGTCCGACAGCGCACCGGCTTGGGGCACCCTGCCCTCGCAATTCTTCGCGATCATCGACAAGGAACGCTGTGCAAGATTACCAAGGTCATTGGCAAGATCGGCATTAATACGGGCAACAATCGCTTCATGCGAATAATTGCCATCCTGACCAAACGGCACTTCACGCAAAAAGAAATAGCGCAGCTGATCGACGCCATAATGATCTGCAAGAGTGAATGGGTCGATCACATTACCGACGCTCTTCGACATCTTCTCGCCGCGGTTGAACAAGAAACCATGTCCAAAAACGCGTTTGGGCAAAGGTAATCCGGCCGACATCAAAAAGGCCGGCCAATACACCGTATGGAACCGTACGATGTCCTTGCCGATGATGTGCACATCGGCTGGCCAGCGCTTGGCGCGCGGTGCATTTTCATTCGGAAAACCTGTAGCCGTGATGTAATTTGTCAGCGCATCGACCCAGACATACATCACATGTTTCGGATTGCCGGGAACCGGAATGCCCCAATCGAATGTGGTGCGGCTGACCGAGAGATCTTTGAGTCCGGATTTCACAAAGCTAATGATTTCATTCCGCCGCTCGTCCGGGCCGATGAACTGCGGATGTTCTTCGTAAAGCTTCAGCAAGCGATCTTGAAATGCCGACAGGCGAAAGAAATAAGATTCCTCTTCCACCCATTCGACCGGTGTGCCGGAGGGACCGCGCCGTACATTGTCGGAACCGACAAGGGTTTCGTTCTCCGCGTAATAGGCTTCGTCGCGCACCGAATACCAGCCGCTATACTTCGCCAGATAAATATCGCCAGCCGCTTCCATCCGCTTCCAGATTTCTGCGCAGGCTTCGAAATGACGCTCCTCTGTCGTGCGAATGAAATCATCATTCGATGCATTGAGCGCGCTCGCCATGTCACGGAAGACCGCCGCATTGCGATCAGCCAATTCCCGCACTCCGACACCTTCCTTGGCTGCTGTCTGCAGCATCTTCTGGCCATGCTCATCCGTGCCAGTCAGGAAAAAAACGTCAAAGCCGTCGAGGCGCTTGAAACGCGCAATCGCATCGGACGCGATCAACTCATAAGCGTGGCCGATATGCGGCCGTCCATTCGGATAGGAGATCGCGGTCGTGATGTAGAAAGGTTTAGCCATCGAGAGTCCTCCGGAACGGTTACGCTGCGCGCGTTGCGCGCACCGCGTCCGACAGATCGGCAAACAACGTCAAAATCAGCGCGCGGCGGTCGAGATTGAAAATCTCGGCGTCCCGCATGCTTGCGCGCGCCTTGTCCCATACCTCGATCAGGGGTGCAAGGCGGGCAGGTGCCGTGCCGGAACGCCCTGCCCTAACGAGTTGGTCGTGGATCCAATTGGCCAGAACATCCTCGAACAATTCATAGGATTCATCGTTTTGCCGCCCGGCAAGGCCATCGGCCATCTGATGCAGTGCGAGGCGATCAAGCACCGGCAAAGCATCGAGTTGACCCCTCACCGCACTCATGATCGCCAGCGCCATTTCATCGACAAAGCGGAAGGCGCGTCCCGGAGAGCCTTCCGCAAAGCTCGCTGCCTGTCGCATAGCTTCCGGCGTAGCATCGGCTTCTGCTGCTTGAAGGGCCGCTACAACCTGATCTTCATTGAGCGAACGAAAATTCATCAACCGGCATCGAGACCTTATCGTGGGGATGAGACGGCCAGGCACATGAGAGACGATCATTACGAGACAGCGCGCCGGGGGCTCTTCGATAAGTTTCAATAGCGCGTTCGCGCTATTTCGGTTGAGATCGTCGCCTGCATCCACAATCAACACACGCCAACCGCCGCTGCCCGCAGTCGAGCCAAAAAAGCCGACAACATCGCGCGCATGATCGACGGGAATTTCTGTCTCGAGCCGTTTGCGGTCGGCATGCCAACGTCGCTTCAGCACGAGAAGATCGGGATGGGACTCGGCACGGATGAGATGCAATGCTTTTGCACTCTCAGTTACGTCGAGCGATTTGGCCTCTTGTACAACAGTCGCCGCCGGATCGGGATGGTTTAAGACGAAAGCGGCGGCCCGATACGCGAAGGTCGCTTTGCCGATACCTTCTGAGCCTGCGAGAATCCACGCATGCGGAAAGCGTCCGCTGGCATAGGCGTCGAGAAATGCGCGCTCTTGTAGCTCATGTCCGATAAGCGATAGCGTATTGCGCGGATGGGGAGCGCCTTCGCGTCGGTCGGCTTCCATCTCGCTCATGATGTGCGCGCTCCAAGGCACGAAAACACAATCGATCGGATATCGGCAGCTACGACATCAACCGAACGTGCCGCGTCGACGACGACGCAACGCTGCGGTTCGTTTTGCGCTATATGGAGAAAACCGGAACGCAATTTTTCATGAAATGAAAGTGCTTCTCCTTCGAAGCGGTCTGCAACACCCGCACCGCGCCGTTCATGTGCGCGCTTGAGCCCTATCTCCGCGGGCAGATCGAGAATGAATGTCAGATTAGGCCGGGTTACGCCGACAGCAATAGTTTCGAGCGCAGCCAGCACAGACGGAGCCGTCCCACCCGACGCACCCTGATAGGCGCGGGTCGAATCGAAGAACCGGTCGCACAGAACGATTGCGCCCCGTGCGAGCGCCGGCCGTATAGTCTTTTCAAGATGGTCGAGCCGCGCGGCCGAAAACAGAAGCGCTTCAGTTACCGAGGAAAACCCAAATCCTCCATTGAGGATCAAACCGCGGATCGCTTCCGCGCCCGGTGAGCCACCCGGTTCGCGCGTGACCAAGACGTCGCGTCCCATTGCGCGAAGCGCGGCAGCCAAAAGCTGAATCTGGGTGGATTTGCCGGCCCCTTCCCCTCCCTCTAGGGTGATGAAGGATCCCGACGCAGGCGGATGAACGGTCATGCCGCCTGTATAGCTTTGCCCTGCCCCGCTGTCATGCGGTGCTGTTTAGCGCTTTTGCAAAGTTTGTGACTGGATCAACTGTCCCAGGACATCGTCGCGGCGCAGCGGCACCGGAACACTTGCAGGCGCGGGCGCGAGCATTGAAGGCTCGACGGCGGCTGTCTGGATTGGCTTGCCTATACCAGGCTTTGCGAACTCACCGAGATCAAACGGACGATCCGGAGGCGTCGGCACCGAAGCCGGACGCCCAATGAGCGGTGCCAGCGCTGGAGACGCCAACGGCGCTGTAATTGTCGTCTGCGATACGCTCACGGACGAAACAACCGCAGCCGACGCGTTTGATTGGACGAGCTGCGACTGAACGATCTGGTCTGTTTCGGTGCGGGTAATAATCCGGGTCCGGGCATCCTCGCGCGCGATTTGGATCGGTCCGAGGCGACCATCGAGTTGGGCGGGGCGGCCATCCGTCCGCAGCGACGCGAGCAGAATACGGTCATCAGAACCGGCTAAGCCTGCGCGACCGACATAATCGATCTGCACGCGGGTCGTGCCAAGGTGTTTAAAGTTCAGCGATTCAGCAACTGTCTGCGACACGTCGATGAGGCGGTTGGAATGATAAGGGCCGCGATCGTTGACACGCGCAATGATGGAATGGCCGTTGCGCAAATTGGTGACGCGGACATAGGACGGCAAAGGCAGTGTCGGATGGGCCATAGAGACGGAGTGACGGTCGAACACTTCGCCATTCGCAGTCTTCCGGCCATGGAACGCGGTGCCATACCAAGACGCGAGACCGGTCGCGGAATAGCCGTGCGAAACGTCCTTCGGCACATAGACCTTGCCGGCAACGACGTAGGGCTTTCCGATATGATCGCGTCCGCCGCCTTTCGGCACAGCCTGACCATCTGCCACAACGCGCGGGCTCGGGCGCACGCCATATTTAGGATCGACACCGCCCGCCGTCATAGAGGGATTGGAGCAATTGGCGAGCGCTAAAGCTGCGCCCGTCACGGCCGAAATCTTCACAAGACGAAGAACGAGGCGCGAACCCGTCATTCAAAAGCCCTCAAACGACGGCGCACCGGCCGACCAGAAGCGTGACCCATTATGGCGGATTTCAGAGAAACCCGCCACTTATCTGTCACGAAGGAGACAATGCAGGGTTAACGGCATCGTCCCGCGAAGGCAACCCCGACCCATTCCGGGCCTGAATGGGAAGGCAAAGCCCTTACCGGCCTATGCGGGCAATTCCGTTCTCGCCATCGTCGCGTGCCCAAGCAATGCGGTTTTCGGGGAGTTTGCGTACCGTAAAGCAGAACACGCGCCCCTTGTACCAGCTTTCCCATTGCTGGCAGAGCCGCTCGCCTTCGACCCACCAGCGCCCCGAATCGGACGGTTTCAGGAAACGGCCAAGCCCAGCGGCCTCGCCTGAGCCATCGACCTTGCCATCCGGCTGATAATAAAGAGGCAATTCCCCACCAAGCGGAACGGCTAGGTAGATCCGCTTGCCGCTGACGGCCTCGCGGAGCGCCTCGCCCCGGAGATTGCGCCCGCCATCTTCATTGGCCAGCGCCATGGCCCCGCTCAAAGGAAGCCCAATGACAGCAGCCAAGGCCCACAAACCACCCGTCACACCAATCCCCGATCTCTTTGCCATCGTCAAAAAATTCCTTCGCCGAAATGCCACCCGCTTGCATTACGAACCGGCGCGCGGCATGGATGACATCACCGGAAGGGTGGCCGAGTGGTTTAAGGCAGCGGTCTTGAAAACCGCCGTGGGTGAAAGCCCACCGTGGGTTCGAATCCCACCTCTTCCGCCATGCAAACTTTCTTTATTTAGAGTTTCAATTCTTCAATGCCCATATGCAAGCTGTTGATCTGATTGGAGTTTGGTCCATCAGCTCCTGACCAGCGATTGAAGAAAGTGGCCTCAAAAAGGGCCACGATGCAGATTGAGACGCTGTTCTGCTCAGAACCTCGTGACTGAGCGAGTTCAAAAAACTAAACAAGAACAAAAATTTACGCCGATTTCGAAGCTCCCTCGTTGCCGTGCTTTCCCAAAAAGTCAGGAGCTTTCGCGGGAACCCAGCATCCATGCGGGTTTTCAGCGCTGGGGATTCGAACTTCTGTGGGGTTGAATCCCCAGAAGTGCAAACGACCTGTGTCGGCTAACACCAGTCTTTGGCTCAAACTGGACAGGAGACTCTCGATCGATTGATTGCCGTCGTTGAACTCGTGCTCGCTCTAATTCATGTGTAGGCAGCTAAACTCAGTTTCAAACAGTCATTGAGGTAAATCGCATGGACAGGGAATTCGCCTTCAACTCAGACGGGTTACACCAGGCCGTTGAGTTGATGGGTCTTGATTTCACTAACTCGGAAGGTCCTGACCTGCCGATGGAACTGCCGCAATTCGGTGTTGGTTCTATGGCTGCGGTGAACGCGCTGGCACCAAGCATTCTTGGCGGTGCAGCGCGTTTGGGCGAGGCCACATCATTTGCGCACATGGACCCGCCAACCCCATGGATCACTTGGGCTATTACGCTTTGGAACGCGTCGCTCAATCAGAACCTGCTTCACCCTGCAACGGCACCTGTTGCTCGCCAACTAGAAGAACGGGTTGTGGCATGGCTCGCGCCATTTTTTGGGATGAACGGCGGGCATATGACGCCCGGTTCTACGGTGGCCAATTTGACCGCTTTGTGGTCCGCGCGAGAGTGCGCTGGAATTACGGAGGTGATTGCATCAGACGGAGCGCATCTCTCCATTGCAAAAGCGGCTCATATCTTGGGTCTTCAATACTTGAGCGTGCCCATGGACGCCAACGGTTCGATGGATACGACGCGTTTGCCGTCCAACTTGAGCAAATCCGCCTTGGTCCTCACCGCCGGTGCAACCAGCACAGGCGCAATAGACCGATTTGATTTAGCCGGCAGGGCAGCTTGGACCCATGTAGATGCTGCATGGGCCGGTCCGTTACGGCTAAGCAAGTACGCCAATGTACTTGCTGGAATCGAAGCAGCAGACTCTGCTGCCGTGTCGGCGCATAAATGGCTTTTCCAGCCAAAAGAGTCGGCACTTGTATTGTTCAAGGACACCGAACGAGCCCACGCAGCGGTTAGTTTTGGTGGAGCATACCTTGCCGCACCCAATGTTGGAGTTCTTGGTTCGCATGGTGCCGCTGCTACCACCCTTCTAGCAACGCTGCTTGCATGGGGGCGTGAAGGAGTTGCTCAGCGCATCGAGCACTGCATGGACCTTGCACATTGCTTGAGAGATTTTGTGGTCGCTCACGAGCGCCTTGAGCTTTATGCGGAACCCCAAACCGGCATCGTCGTCTGGCGGCCTAAGGACGAAAACTTGTTTGACCAGATACTGCACAAATTGCCTCTTGGTTCCACGTCTACAACAACAATTGCAGGTGTGAAGTGGTTCCGGAACGTAGCGGCCAATCCCAGTGCAGACATTAACCTTCTTATTGCCGCCATTCAAAAAACCTTACCTTAGCATATTGAGTTCGCGTTAAATGGCTGCCTCGCTGCCTCGCTGCATCACTACCACCAAAGATGGCGTTGCAAATGTCGACAGTGGGCCGCAAGCCCAACGCTACAGTACGGGACAGTGCGAAGCCCCGACCTCACCAAAAATTGATGATCTTTGACCTGAGCAAGTTATCTATACAATCCCTACGAGGCCGCCCATTATATCGCCTTAAAACCTGAAATCCTGGCATATTTTTATTTATGAGATTTAGCCCACTTAATACTCGTCATAAAATCGGTTCAGCTCAGCCCTCCTTGATGCCTCACTCAGCGTCTATTGGAGAGGAGGTTTGCGCCGATGTACCGCGACGACTGCACCATGGGGTCAGGCAAAACCCGCTCCACCTTCAGCCGAGACAGGCGGCTACTTCACAACGCAGAAATGAGCCGCTTTGGGGAGCGGTGTCGCCTCACCTGATGGCCTGGCCCGCTCCTTCTCGCGGTCGATGATCGAAAGAGCGGTATCGAGGATCAATACCGCATGGTCCCTATAATCGTGCTTTAGCTCTTCAGCCGAAAAAATCAAAACCTCAATAGCATATTGAATGTCCCTCCGCCGCTCGGCTTCATAATCATATCTCATGGGGCTTCCCTAAAAACGATCTCGAAGCATCAGTTTCGATCAATCTTAAAAACGATGTTATCCGCCCGTTGCTGTCCGTCCTATTCAACAGCTTGCAACGCCCGGTCCCTGCTCCGTTTAAGGGCTAAGCCTCATGATCGACGGCAAGAATAGAAGTACACTTCTGGAACGTCATTGATAAAAAATGAAACAATTTTGAGCATTCCGGCCCTATAGACGCATTAACCAGTATGCTCCGCGATCCGATCAAACTCGGCAACATCGCCAAAGCGGCGGCAAACCCATCTCCCGCGCCAAAGGAAAAGAGCACTCAACCAACGCGGCATCGATCACTTGGCGTTCCCGGAACTCAATTAACGCAACCGAACGAATAAAATTATGTGGTCGGAAAAAGGCAAAAAAGGCTGTTGCGCCTTATGAGCAACGCAACAAGCTTTGAACCGATAGGGTTTGATCAAAATATAATGAAGCCAAATCACAACAATCGGCTCACATCAGGCAGACAACGTAAAGTCAAAGTGAATTACTCAACCAGAAGCTGAATCTCTTTGGGGTTATCGCGTAACAGCATGAATTGACTCTTAACTGAAATAGTTTTGTCATTAACGTCTGATTAAATATGGGGAGATTGTCATGCCATTCTTATATTTCATCACGGCACCTATTTTACGAAATCAATCCGAGCGGGCGCTAAAGCATTGGACGCTGCCTAATCCGAAGGGGTTCGATCTGAAGCAAAAATACTCCGTTCCATCGGTATATTTGGCAGCGACCTCAGCGCCTATACGGGACGGCTATTATAACGTGAACTTGAATGGCAGCGAAACCATAGCGAGTAATGCGGGATCCGTGATTGATAATCTACAGAGCCGAGACACCCGCAATATCTTGCCATTGGCCAAACCAGTTAGCGAAAAACATTCCGCAATCGCTTGGCCCAAGAATAGATTGCCAGCCTCAACGGTCCCGAGCGATCAGACCACCGCACGAACCCCGCAAAGCATCTCCACTTACAAATTCCGTCTCAATTTCACGCCGGACAAAGCCGCTCCATCTAGAGCGTTCTTTGCCTCTAACGAAAGCGCCCCAACCCGAACTGAAGGGCCGACAACAAAGACTGTAGCCGCGCCTCACGCATCGTCAGATCATTCTTCGGATCAAAACCAGTTACGCCAAATAATCGCAAATATTTATCAACCTAAGACTGTCCCAACAACCACGATTACAACAAAGCCAGAACCTGCCAGCAATTCGAATGGAAATAATGCAGTTCCCTTATCAACCATAACAGCCGCCAGCCCGAATGTGATGTTCAATGACCGATTCGGGACACAAAATTTATTCCAGAAATGGCAAATTACAGTAATTTTTAAAATCATTCCCGCGAACATTGAAACGGCGCCCTCCGAGCAGTTAAATATACAGGGACAGTATTCCTACTCTGTCCGCAACGACCCTCTTGCTCTAAGAGTAGTAACAATTTCTAGAACCTCTGCCCGAAGCCTTACTTTCAGCGCCTATTGGCCTGCTATAGGGAACGGAACAGGTGGATTAATAGACCCATTGTTCGGATATAAACTAACTGTTTTCGATAGCCAACAACGAAATATGGGTAATCTCTCCGCTATCGAAAGGCCGCTTAGTAAATGGAGAAATGAGAATTATCCAAATATACCGCATGATGGTAACATCGCAGCCGGATACTTCCGTTTAAGCAGAGAGGTTGGTAAAGTTAACGACATTAATCATGTCAATGTAACAATATCTTTTAGGTCATATGCGGAACGCCTCTTTTTTCGATATGCGTGGTGGTGGCTAGTAAATAATTATGCTTACTTTTATACCAAAAACGAATTTGACCAAATATCTAGTGACCTTATAGCAGGAGATTTTAATAATCGATTTTCCGAAGTAAGGTCGCTATATCAGAATATCTTTAAAAATAGTGTAGTCACGGCCACATCCGCGGGTATAATAGGCACAAGCTTAAACGTAATAACATTACGAATTGCGCCCACGTTAAAAGATTTTTTCATAGCCGCTGGCGACAGGTACGGAAATCCTCGCGCAGGCACTTTTCTGAGTTTCAAAAATAACCAATTTAACAACGACCCTGAACGACAATTCTACGGAGAACGGAGGCGACAAGAGAATGGAAACTGGATCGTCGTTCTTGTCGTACCTGAAAATATTCCGATATTGCTTATGTCCAGAGCGGGCGACAAAGTCGTCAACACAGTTGGTGTAATTTATTCGGGCCCACGAGCTCCCGTTGTTCACGCACGCGGCGTATTTGCCGCCCAGCAAGTCCGTCCACATATTATTTCAACCATTAATCATGGTCAATTGACTCCGCTTTACGGCAAATTAGTGCCGTATTTAGGGACACCCGATGAAGCGCGACGTAATTTTCCTTTTTTTTACGCTGCAGCCGCTGCGGGCGCGCTTTTCCTCGGCACATCCGCTCACGCAGCAGCGGCAAATGGACTTGCAACTTGGCTTTCGAACGTCGCTAAGAATATTCTCAAGGAACTTCTGAAACAAGCAACTGAGGGAGTGACGCGTTACAAGCCTTTTTTGTGGCCGCAAAGGTTGGCTTCGATACTCAAACGGGAAAAATACAACCAGACCTCGTGCGAGCTGGAAATTGGCTCGAAGTCAATAATGCAATATTGCCAGTAACGCTTTTTGATACCTATATGGATAATCTTTTGAAACTTGGAAATCCTGCTGCAGGAAGCCCGGACCACATGGGCGTCAAAAATAAAATAATTGTGGAAGAACTTCTTACGAATTATGTGAAATCTGGATTTTTTAACAATACCAAGTCTATCGAACGGCCAAGCGCATCCAATTCAATTGATGAGGACCCATTAAGAATAGCAGCAGATGGTCCAGGAACAGCTACAATAAGATCTATTGTAAAGACGGGTAATTTAGTAGCAATCGGAGGTGTAATCAACGCAATTACAAGTATATTCAATTTCAAACCGTTAAACAACGGAATGCCCGCAAATATCATATTGGCTAAGGGCGTTCTTGGGGGCACCGTCTTTCCGTATGCTGGGTTTTCGTTTCCCGGTACACAAGTCACCGATATGTCGGTATCAGTTGCGGTACCCTATAAGATCCGTCAAGCGACACCAACCAAGCCAGGCTTAGACATCCTTCTCATCCTTAACTACGCCGTAAATAGGCCCGAACCGTCAAACCCTTTCTCAACAGTGCGCATATTGGGCGGCGCAGAAGTCGATATTCAATTTCCATTTGCAACAAATATAAGAAAGGAATTTAGAGATTTCTACGAGAAAAAAGGGTTTTTTAAGGACGGTCGATTGCCGCTACTTGATAAGATGCTATCTGCGCGCATCGTGCAGGAAAAAGACAAGGTTGATTTTTGGAGCATCACCTTTACACCCGCTTTTGCGGCTGGTTTTCTTGCCTCATATCGGGAAAATACTCTTACTTTGGCCTCATATTTCGGTGGCGGTATCTCGATTTCCGCAAAACCAGAGCCAGCAACAACGCTGAATACTGTGGCTCGTGGAACATACGAGGTCGTTAAAAATTTCATCCTTCCAGTCTATTATTATTGGGTTCCTTGGGCTTACAGCATTGTGAATCAGCCTGTATCCGCTCGTCCTTATCATAACACAATCGTTAATTTGCTTGATATATTATTGCGAAATTCTGGATATAGAACGAATTTGTTACGAAATTTTAGTACACAAAAAGGCACATTTAATATGACTGTCGGTACCTTTAACGCTGCGACAAAGGAATTTAGAAAAACCGGCGATGCTGTATCAAAAGCCGTATGGTTTCGCTACGGTGAAAATGACGCTTCCGCTGGTCAATTCAATCTCGGTACCCGTTGGTTTGCTCCTATATGGATCCAGATGCGCTATGTTAATGGTGACGGAAGGCAATCGTATGAAATAATATTTAAGAAAAATTGGTTCGAGAAGCCTTGGGCTGGAGCGCGGACTACGTCTATTTTACCACGCGACGTGTATATAAAAAGCAGCAATGACGGCACGAATAGGCCTATTGCAGATTTGCCGCAGATCGGCTGGGCGAGCAATATTCGACATGGCATATATTCGAACACTGTCTACAAACTTGTTGGAGAGATATTGCAAATCTGGCCCAGCCTTTACGCTAGTCGGAATCCTGTGTATGTACGCTTTGTGGGACAAAATGTACCGAAACAGGGGCTTACTTTTGCATGGGCCACTAGCACTAGGACGCAAGTCAACTTAGGTGTGTTTTTGAACCCCGCCTTTGCGACACGCGTAGGGCTTCATCTTCTGGATAACAATAAAAAAATAATCACCGGGGTCGAATTTAATTTAAATGCCACAGCTTTAAACTGGCGAAACAGCAGAAGAGGGTTCTCTAATCTCACTTACTATGCTGGCTACATCCGTCCAACGCGGTCATCGTCAACAGACCAAGACCAAGCTAACAGCGATCAGGAAACGAAGATTCTTGTTTCGTCGACCGAGCGGCAATTCCGTAATTATAACGTCCAAGCGGGTGTAATCCTTGAGGCTGGGATAAACAATGCGTTTATCGGTATCGCCGATACGAAGAATGTGATTCGTATTGATGCAAAAACCTTTCGTAATGTTGTGATTTCGGGAAATGGTTCTGAGTTTGATCTTCATGACGTCGAAATTCTTGGCAATGCAAGGATTGAATTGGACTCAAATGGAAAAAAAGTCATTACGTCAAAATCTTGCGCTCACTACTTCATCAATGCCACTAATATCACCATCGAAAATACATCCGTCGAGAATGTGCCTGGCTCACGCTTCAGCTTTTTAACGAAAAATATTGGTCAATTGAAGTTTAATAACTTCACAGCAGGCATAAATGGTAGTGTTCTTGACCTATCGGGCCTTTTCTCAACAAGGCAGTTACAAGCATTAAGCGGTATCATATCGCCTATCAGAGAAGACAATAATGTCTCGATTAAACTGAATAATGGTGGAGAAATACTGTTATTCGAAAAGCGCTATGAGGCACTTACAGCCTCTAACTTCTTAAATGGACCGCAGCTTATCAATCCAATCACTGACACAGATACCGAATTGTACTTCTATCGCGTATTGATTAACAAAGACGTTGGACCTGTTCACGTCTTTGGGACAGGCTCCGAATACTACGTTCAAAACACGAATGTTGAGTTTCGCTTCAATTCTTCAGATCTTATCCGCACGGCCAATTATTTCTCAGTGACGGGAAATGCATCAGGGCGTTTTCTTGCGACATCCGATCTCGCAGAAGTAGGTGTCATC
>JAIYCE010000038.1 GCA_027488155.1 Hyphomicrobiales bacterium
AGGGAGACAAACCGTGAGCTTTATATCTCGTTTGAGCGGCCTTGTTGCGGTTGCGGCCTTTGTTGGCCTTTCGCAACCTGTTGCAGCGGCTGACATTTCTGGCGCTGGGGCGACATTTCCGTTTCCGATTTATGCCAAATGGGCTGATGCTTATAAGAAGGAAACGAGCATTGGCTTGAACTATCAGTCGATTGGTTCGGGCGCAGGCATCAAGCAGATTCTTGCGAAGACTGTGACATTTGGGGCGACGGACGCTCCGATGTCGTTTGCTGACCTTCAGAAGAACGGCCTTGTTCAGTTTCCGATGGTGATGGGCGGGATTGTGCCTGTGATCAACGTCGATGGCGTGAAGCCGGGCGATTTGGTGCTGGATGGCACGACTTTGGCCGACATCTTCTTGGGTAAGATCACGAAGTGGGACGATGCGGCGATCAAGAAGCTGAACCCGTCTGTGACCCTTCCTTCGACCGGGATCAACGTGGTGCGCCGCTCGGATGGTTCGGGCACGACATTCAACTTCACCGATTACCTGTCGAAGGTGAGCCCGGAATGGAAGACGAAGGTCGGCGTGAATGCGGCGGTCGAATGGCCGGTCGGCGTGGGCGCCAAGGGCAATGACGGCGTCGCCGGCAATGTCGGCCAGACGAAGAACTCGATCGGCTATGTGGAATACGCCTTCGCCAAGCAGAACAAGCTCACCCATACCGACCTGATCAACAAGGACGGCAAGCGCGTCTCCCCGACGCTCAAGAGCTTCCAGGCTGCGGCTGCGAATGCCGATTGGGCCAATGCGCCGGGCTATGTCCAGATCCTCACGGATCAGAAGGGCGTCGAATCCTGGCCGATCACGGCGGCCACCTTCATCCTCGTCTATGCCAATCCGGGTGACAAAGCCGCCACGGCAGAGGCGCTGAAGTTCTTCGCTTGGGCCTTGGATAAGGGCGACAAGATGGCCGAAGAGCTCGACTACATCCCGATGCCCGACAATGTCGTCACCATGATCAAGGCGACCTGGGCCAAGGACGTCAAGACGAACTAACCCGTTTTCGGGTTGCGATCGAACGGGAGGGCTTGGCCCTCCCGTTTCAGCCCTGCCCTTCGGCCGGGGCTTTGGGGGGCTGAACGATGACAGACATGGCGATGACATCCCACGCCGCATCGGGCGCGAGCGCCGAGCGTGCGGCCGTTTTGCAAAAACTGCGTGGACGCGACACGCTGTTTTATTGGATGACGCGGATTGCCGCCATCTCCGTCCTCGGCCTGCTCGGCGCGATCATGATTTCTCTGGTCATCGGCGCCTGGCCTGCAATTTCCACTTATGGTCTTTCCTTCATCACCACTGTGCGCTGGGCACCGAACGCGATGCCCACGCCCGTACTGGGCGGGCTCTCGCCGCTGATCGGAACGCTGATTACCTCAATCGTCGCGCTCCTCATCGCCGTGCCCGTTGGCCTCGGCATCGCGATTTTTCTGACCGAACTGTGCCCGCCGCGCCTGATGCGCCCAATCTCGATCGCCATCGAGATGCTCGCCGGCATTCCCTCGATCATCTACGGCATGTGGGGCTTCTTCGTGCTCGGACCGTTCCTCGCCGAACGCGGTTTGGGCGGCAATCTGAGCCTTTTAAATGCCTCTCTCATTCTCGCCATCATGGTGCTGCCCTTCATCACTGCCATTTCGCGCGACGTGTTTGCCACCGTGCCGCCCGTGTTGAAGGAAGCCGCTTACGGGGTTGGCTGCACGACATGGGAAGTGGTGCGCAATGTGGTGGTGCCCTATACGCGGGTCGGCATCATCGGTGGCGTCATGCTCGCTCTCGGCCGCGCGCTTGGCGAGACCATGGCCGTCACCTTCGTCGTCGGCAATTCCTTCCGGCTGCCGTCTTCGCTGTTCTCGCCGGGCACAACGATTTCCGCCGCAATCGCCAGCGAATTCGCCGAAAGTGCGGATCTGCACCAATCCGCCCTGATCCTGCTCGGTCTGCTTCTTTTCGTTCTCACATTCGCCGTGCTCACAATTGCACGTCTCATGCTGATGCGGCTCGAAAAGCAAAAAGGCGCCTGACATGTCCAAAACCGCAAACGCCCTCTATGCAGGCCGCAAACGGACGAACATCATTGCGATGACCCTGTGCTATGCGGCCACGATTTTCGGCCTGATGTGGCTCACCCTCATCCTCGCCAGCCTGCTTATCAACGGCATACCCGGCCTCTCACTCGCCATCTTTTTCGAGAATACCCCGCCCCCCAATGCACAAGGCGGCGGACTGGCCAATGCCATCGTCGGCAGCCTCATGCTGACAACCCTCGGGGTCGGGATCGGCGCGCCAGTGGGTATTCTCGCCGGTACCTATATGGCCGAGTATGGTCGCTATGAGCGCATCACATCCGTGATCCGCTTCATCAACGACATTCTGCTCTCAGCCCCCTCCATCATCATCGGCCTGTTCATCTACACCCTCGTCGTCCTGCCGATGGGCCAATTCTCCGGCATTGCAGGCGCCCTCGCGCTCGCTGTGATCGTGATCCCCGTCGTCGTGCGCACGACCGAAGACATGCTCATGCTGGTGCCCAATCCCTTGCGCGAAGCCGCCTCCGCACTCGGCATGCCGCGCTCGCTCGTCATCAAACAAGTCGCCTATCGCGCAGCCCGCGCCGGCATCATCACAGGCGTGCTGCTCGCCGTCGCACGCGTCAGCGGCGAGACAGCGCCATTGCTGTTCACCGTGCTCAGCAATCAGTTCTGGAGCCTCGACATCACCCAGCCGCTCGCCAATTTGCCGGTCACGATCAATAATTTCATTAACAATCCCGATCCGAACTGGAAAAAACTCGCCTGGACCGGCGCGCTCATCATCACCTTTGCCGTTCTTTCGCTCAACATTGGCGCGCGCGCGCTGTCAAAATCGAGTCAATCCAAATGACAATCGAAACACATTCCTCCTCGCAATCCAGCGCCGCACTTCCCATGCGCGAGCGGATTTCTGTGCGCGATCTGCGTTTCTATTATGGCGAATCCCTCGCCCTCAAAAATATCAATCTGCCGCTCTATGATCGCAAGGTCACAGCCTTTATCGGCCCCTCAGGTTGCGGAAAATCGACGCTGCTGCGCGTCCTCAACCGCATGTACGATCTCTATCCGGGTCAACGCGCCGAAGGCGAAGTGTTGCTCGATGGAGAAAATATTCTCCAACCCGGCATCGACCTCAATCTCTTGCGCTCACGCGTCGGTATGGTGTTTCAGAAGCCGACACCCTTTCCAATGACAATCTACGACAATATCGCCTTCGGCGTACGGCTTTATGAAAAGATCTCAAAAGCCGACATGGATGTGCGCGTCGAAGAGGCGCTGTCAAAAGCCGCGCTCTGGAAAGAGGTCAAAGACAAGTTGAATGCCTCCGGCCTCAGCCTGTCGGGCGGGCAACAACAGCGCCTCTGCATTGCGCGGACCGTTGCCATCAAACCGGAAGTCATTCTCTTCGACGAACCCTGCTCAGCGCTCGATCCCATCTCGACAGCCAAGATCGAAGAGCTGATCGACGAACTCAAAAGCGAATACACCATCGCCATTGTGACGCACAACATGCAGCAAGCCGCGCGCGTGTCTGAACACACTGCCTTCATGTATCTCGGCGATCTCATCGAGTTCAACGAGACCAGCAATATCTTCACCACGCCAAAAGACCAACGCACACAAGATTACATCACGGGCCGCTTCGGCTGATCCAAGGAGACAAACATGTCAGATCATACCGTACGCTCCTTTGACGACGAATTGCTCGCGCTCGGACGTTTCATCTCAGAAATGGGCGGCATTGCAGAAACAATGTTTGCAAGCTCAGTCGAAGCCCTCGTACGCTCCGATACCCAACTCGCCCAACGCGTCATCGCCACCGACCAAAGGCTCGATACGCTTGAGCGCGAGATCGAGGAAAAAGCCATCCTCACCATCGCCAAACGTCAACCCATGGCCGTGGATCTCAGATCCATCATCACATCGATCCGTATTGCCGCCGACCTCGAACGCGTCGGCGACCTCGCCAAAAATATCGGCAAACGCGCCGTCGCGATGAATGGACAATTCATCCCGCAAAAAATCGCCAGCGGCGTCACCCATATGGCCGATTTGGCACTCGAGCGGCTGAAGACCGTCCTCGATGCCTATATGCGACAGGATGTCGAGACCGCACTTGAAGTGTGGCGTACCGACGATGAAATCGACACACTCTATAATTCGCTCTTCCGCGAATTACTCACCTATATGATGGAAGATCCCCGCAATATCGGATTTTGTACCCATCTGCTCTTCTGCGCAAAAAATGTCGAACGCATCGGCGACCATGCAACCAATATTGCGGAGACAATCCATTACCTCGTGACCGGAAAAACTATCACAATCGAACGGCCACGAAGCGATGAAGGATATGTGCCGCTTGAAGTAGGGGGATACAATTGAAGGATATGGCGACAGCCCCTCAAATCCTGATTGTTGAGGATGAGGAAACGCTAGCATTATTGCTACGTTACAATCTTGAGTCGGCTGGCTATTCTGTCGCACACGCGCTACGAGGCGATGAAGCGGATTTGTTGATTCAAGAGAATAGCTACGACCTTATTCTGCTGGACTGGATGCTGCCAGGCGTCTCCGGCATTGAGTTATGCCGTCGCCTTCGTTCCAGAGCTGATACCCAGAGTATCCCAATCATTATGCTGACGGCCCGCGGCGAGGAAGCCGAACGCGTACGTGGACTTGCCACAGGCGCAGACGATTACATCGTCAAGCCGTTTTCGGTGC
>JAIYCE010000065.1 GCA_027488155.1 Hyphomicrobiales bacterium
GAAATGTCGCCCCAGCGCCAGAAATGTCAGCCGCTGCAACAGGTTGCGAAAGGCCAACAAAGGCCGCAACCGCAACAAGGCCGCTCAAACGAGATATAAAGCTCACGGTTTGTCTCCCTAAAAGTTAACGAGAGCGGAGCTAAAGGCGTTCGATGACAATCGGATGACGAGCCGCGGTTAGGGGGTGGGGCATCCCTCACGCTACCATTACGAGCAACGATGACCAGAGGACCGGCCTCGTTTCCTGAGAGGCACCAAGCTAACGCGATTCAGCGTGCAGAATGCGCGCGATGGTATTTTTCGATTTTCCGAAGTTTGACCTTGCGCAGCAAGGCGGCAAGGCTTGGACTGGCAACCAGCGATTGGGCTGTCTCAAGATCGCAGCGCATCGATTCACGATCGCTCGATTCATCCCAATGGCGTAACTGTTTTCGAACAATTAGAGGATAAACGTCGACGATACACTTTTTAAAGCGGCTTTCGAGTTTGAAGGACCCGATTCTATAATCGACAACGGTTCCAACGATACCGCCCTCTTCCAATGCCTCAAGCGCAGCCACCTCTGTCGGAGGTAGACCTGCGACTGGATTACCCTTAGGAATGATCCAGCGTCGACCAAACCGTGACGTAATAAGAACAACGTCCACGGCGCCATCATCATAAAAAAACAGCGGTAGAGCGCCAATCTGTCGCAATTGTCACGATCCTGTCACAAATAAAACTCCGTGCTTTTTATTAGCAGAATATCTTCGATTCGAACACAGAGTTCCTGTATCAATTTGTCGCCTAGCACGGGTACGGCACGTTTATAAATATGGAATGTTTTCTGATGTCGGCGGCTGTCGAGGGACCGAAGGAATTCGAGATCAAGTTCTCGGTCGATCATGTTGCCATTGATCGCATTTTCAAACTTAAGCTTCTCGATCGACCATCATTTGGTCGTGCTCAAAGGGTTCAAACCGTTTATTTTGATACGGCTGAGAACCACCTCTTCAATGCCGGTATCACGCTGCGCTGGCGAAAGCTTGGCAGCAGGAAGCCTGTCATGACGTTTAAGGTTGCGGGCAGCCCAACCGCATCCTTATTCGAGCGGACTGAGATCGAGGTTCCAGCCGGTCAAAATGGTATCGACCTTGCCCTGTTTGGAACAGATATCAGCAATCACGTTCTCAAGGTGACAGACGGGAGTGAATTGCTCCCGCGTTACCAGACAAGCTTTAAACGGATTGTCACGGAGATACGCTCGTCCCAAAGCGCCTTTGAGGTTGCAATCGATGAAGGCCAATTCATCGACTCCGATCAAGCTTGGCCGCTACACGAGCTTGAGCTTGAGCTGAAGAGCGGTTCCCCAAACGATATGCTGGACTTTGCCAAAGTCCTTGCCATTAAAGCTGGCTTGCGTCTTGAAATGACCAGTAAATCCGAGCGCTGTTTTATTTTAGCCGGCGTCCAAAAGCAAAAACGTTATAAGGAAGAAAAGCAGCGTATACATCCCGAAATGCAACTCGATGCTGTGATCGTTGGTATTCTCGCTGAGGGAATGCGACACTTCACAGACCATATCCAACCCTTCCGTGATGAGGCGGATGCCCGTTCCGTGCACCAAATGCGCGTTGGGCTACGCCGCCTCCGCACGGCGCTGAAAGCATTTGATAAAGCCTTTCCGCAAGGGTCTTTTGCACACTTTTCAGCGCGTGCCCGTGAATTAGCATCTGGACTGGGCCTAGCCCGTGAGTGCGACGCGTTCCAAGAGCTGGTTTTTACGCAGCCGCTAGCGCATCGAAATTGCCCAGATGATGCGAAATATCTTGAAGCAAGTCTGATTTCACTACGTGCCCAAGCCTATGCGGGAGCCATGGATGTCATCAACGGTTTAGGAACAACTCTTTTCATACTTGATTTGCAAAGCTATATCGCACGCCGGGGATGGCGGAGCGAGATTACCGATCTCGCATTAGCCACACTCACCGAAACGGCTGATCGATTTGCAAAGAGGACTTTGGATGATTTGCTTGCCAAGGCAAAGAAGCGGGGTAAGGCTCTCATAGAAAAGTCTGACGAAGAACGGCATGAATTCAGAATTGCCCTTAAAAAACTCCGCTATAATGCTCAATTTTTTGCTCCTCTATTCAAGAATGCGAAGCTCTACAGGAATTGGAGTGACAACCTTGTGCCGTTGCAGAACAGCCTTGGGATTTCGAACGATCTAGCTGGCGCCCAAGAAATGCTCAATCGTTTAAGCGCGCAGGAGCTGGGCGACTTTTCGTGTTCGGCAGGATTTATCCTGGGATGGTTTTCATCGCAAACCGAAACGGCAGATGCCAAGATCGACAAGCAGTGGAAAAAATTTCGTAAGATGCAAACATTCTGGAACTAAGTATTGTATCATTTATTCATTGTACGGGAACGTTATTGCGTAATGATTCTGTCATATTGGTAGTTCAATGGTGCTTTGGGGTTCTAGGATTTTGATAAATGCAGCGCGAAACTGAGACAGAGCGGCCTTGGCTGGAACTTGAGCTGGAGGATGATTTTGACGAGGAATTGGAGCAAGAGATTGACGATTGCCGTCTTCCCCCAGAGCTCAGAGAGCTTTTGGCCTCTCACAAGCGGCATTCCATTGATCGCAAATTCTATTTCTCGGAGCTCATCCGTTTACAAAGCGAGCTTGTGAAGCTGCAGGACTGGGTTGCGCATAAGGGGTTGAAGCTTGTCATCCTTTTCGAGGGCCGCGACGCGGCGGGGAAGGGCGGTGTTATCAAGCGGATCGCACAGCGGGTAAATCCTCGCACATGCCGGGTGGTTGCTTTGCCAGCTCCATCTGACCGCGAAAAGAAACAATGGTACTTCCAGCGCTATGTGCCGCATCTGCCGGCTGCTGGTGAGATCGTGCTGTTCGATCGGAGTTGGTATAATCGCGCTGGTGTCGAGCGCGTTATGGAGTTTGCTTCAGATCAGCAGGTCGAAGATTTTTTTCACGATGTGCCGGATTTTGAGCGAATGCTAGTGCGCTCAGGCATTATTCTAGTCAAATATTGGTTTTCGATTACCGACCAAGAGCAGCAATTGCGCTTTTTGATGCGCATTCACGATCCCATCAAGCAATGGAAATTGTCGCCGATGGACCTCCAGTCGCGTGTACGATGGGAGCGATATACGAAGGCTAAAGAAGAAATGTTTGAACGAACAAACATTCCTGAAGCGCCATGGTACATTGTTGAAGGTAACGACAAAAGACGCGCAAGACTTAATTGTATAGCGCATCTTTTATCGATGATCGATTATCAAGAGCTCCCGCACGAACCGATTGCGCTACCGGAGCGGGTCTTCAATCCGGATTATGAGCGCCGCGTGCTTCCGTCGGAACTTTACGTGCCTGAACGTTATTAATGCTGAGATCATCTTCTTTGTGAAGGAAGATGGCTGCGGCATCAGCTGATGAGTGCATTTGCATTACTCTGTTCTGGGTCTTCCCCAGAATACATTGCATCGCGTGGTGCAATTACCCCCACTGGGTAAACAATAAGAACGTCTGTAGTGTTAAAAGATTGATCAATCACCACCCCTGCATCGACACGCGCTCCTGCCCTTAGATAGCCCTTGATCAAAGTTGGAAGCGTTCACATCGTTCGCTTTTGGTCGCTGTCCTCAATTTTCATTCGATCCATCGGGACGTAACGCTTCTCGAAAGCGCGGCTATGCCGTTTCGGTCTGCTTGGCGCAAAATGTGATGACTAGCGGAGCTGCTGAAACAATTGGCGCACCGGTCAAGACGAAACTGGGCACCGCTATGTCATTGTAAGTGCTTTATAATCCTTACGGCGAAGTCCGCTTTGGGCCAGGAACTGCCGAGCGCATCTCTTTGAATCTCGCGCCGCAGATGGTTGCGCCGATCCAGCATGCGGACATGGACTGAATGGCGTGGCGGTACGCTTTTCTGCAGGAACGCCGGCCCGATGGGTCAACAGTTCAGGAGCGATTTTCTCATGCTCATTCGGTTCTCCACGACCATCGCTCCGAGCCGCTCATAGAAGGCAATACCGCGCGCATTGTCTTTCTTGACGTGCCAGTCGATACGGCACGCGCCTGCCGCTCTGGCTTCCGCCTCGATCCAGGTCATCAGGGCCTGACCGATTCCGGCACTCCGATAATCTGGCAAGACGAACAACTCCTTCAGTTCCATCTGCGTCCAGCGGTCTGGGCGTGGATCGCTGATCGAGACGAGTCTCGCCACAGCGGCGAGGCCGACCGCACTAGCGTTCTCGCTCCAGACGATCGCCAATTTGTGCGGTGTTTCAGGTTCCAGCAGAAGGGCTACGTGACGATCGACGACATCACGAGTTGGCTGAGGCGCCTCCGGAACGTCGTGCTTGTACAGTTCGGTCAGCAGTGGCACCAGCGACGCTGCGTCATCCTTTTTCGCCCAAGCGACTTGAAAAGACTTTGAGGGGGTCATGAAGCGCTCCTTCCCGCCTCGGCCTAGCAGAATTCTCCCGCTCTATCTCCCACTCCAATAGAGCCGCTCCGTCCTAAATTTGTTCGGCAGCATGCGACAAGTGTTGCCCGCGCTCAGGACAGCTCTGGGTCAATAGCGGCCCAAAATGCGCTTTTGTCCGAAAATGGTGGAAGTTTGGCGCACCCGAGAGGATTCGAACCTCTGACCTTTGCCTTCGGAGGGCAACGCTCTATCCAGCTGAGCTACGGGTGCCAACGCCTGTCGATGGGTCTAGCCGAATTCGGGCTGGCGTTCAATTCGCGTCTGGGCTGGTCGCGGTCCGATGGTGCTGCGGTTTAGCTCCTGCCACAATCTGTAAAGCGCGTGCCTGCTTTGCTCACCGCCAGCGCCGCGATTGAGACAAGCTATGCTGGTCGAAGGACAAAAAAACACGGTCTGATTGTCATTTTATGCTTTCTAAAACTGAGACAATCAGTAACCTGCCCTTACGTCATGGGAGGGGGCTCTCCAAACTTTGGAGCGACCTATGGCTGTGAACTTTGCGAAGGATGATGACTGCAAGATTGCCACGCCACCGCAGGGTTGGGGTCCCTATCTGATCAAGGGGACCAATGCGAGCGAGTTGATCAAGGGCACCTCGGTTGCCGCTGGGCCGGGGGACGACACGGTCCAAGGCGGAAACAAAGACGATGTGTTCAGTGGCGGCCCGGGTGCTGACAGTCTGCAGCCGGGCGCGGGCAATGATTCCGTCAATGGTGGGCCGGGCGACGACACGTTCGGTGGTGGTCCCGGCAACGACGTTATTCTTGGCGGGCAGGGGAATGACTCGCTCTCCGGTGGTCCTGGTGACGACCGGATCTGGGGCGGACAGGGCCACGATACGATCTCCGGTTCCTCTTCGGGCGATGATTGCATTCATGGTGGCTCATGGGCCGATACCATCAATGGTGGCATCAACGATGACGTCATCAACGGCGATTCCGGCAATGACTTCCTTGTTGGCAATACGGGCAATGACGTCATTTATGGCGGCGCTGGGAATGATTTCATTCGCGGCGATGCCGGCAATGACACACTTTACGGGGGTGCGGGCGCCGATACGTTCTTCTTCGGTGCCATAACCGACCAAGACGTCGTGATGGATTTCGGCAAACATGACGGAATCGATGCTCGCGGCATGGGGCTCACCAATTGGGCTCAAGTTGAGTCCCACCTCACCTACACGGCTGCTGGCGCTGTTCTCACTGTCGGGAGTAACTCCGTCCTCTTGGCGGATGTCACAACGCTGACGGCAAGCGATTTTCTGTTTACTTGAGAACTGCACGGGGGCGGGGGATGGCCGGGCTTGTCCCGGCCATTTTCATGCGCGCCTGTCGCCAAGGCGGCTGTTTTCTGGCACATCCTCTCTTCACAAAGGCGCGGAAAGCGCGAGGGAGAGACGCGATGGAACTAGGCATGGTGGGCCTTGGCCGCATGGGGGCCAATCTGGTGCGCCGCTTGAAGCGGGCTGGGCATTCCTGTGCCGTCTACGACAGAGACCCCGCGCCGGGTCTTACTCTTGCCGAGGAAGGCGCAGTTAACGCGACCAGTCTCGCAGACCTCGTGGCGAAGCTCTCCGCCCCACGCGCGGTCTGGGTCATGTTGCCGGCTGGTGCCGTCACACAGTCCGCGATCGACGAACTCGCGACCCTCTTATCGCCAGGCGACATGATCATCGATGGCGGCAACACTTTCTGGCAGGACGATATCGCCCGCGCCGCCACGCTGAAGGCAAAAGGGTTGCATTACCTCGATATTGGCACGTCTGGCGGCGTCTGGGGTCTCGAGCGCGGCTATTGCCTGATGATCGGCGGTGAGACCGAAGCTGTCGATCGTCTTGCTCCGATCTTCGAGGCACTCGCACCCGGTCGCGGCGATATTCCGGCCACGCGCCATCGCGAGGGTCACGATCCGCGTGCCGAACAGGGCTGGCTACATTGTGGGCAAAGCGGTGCCGGCCATTTCGTGAAGATGATCCATAACGGCATCGAATACGGCATGATGCAGGCGATTGCCGAAGGCTTCGACATTCTCAAAAACGCCAATTCACCGAAACTGCCGGAAGCGCACCGGCTCGATCTCGATGTCGCCGATATCGCCGAAGTTTGGCGTCGCGGATCCGTTGTCACCTCTTGGTTGCTCGATCTCACCTCAGAGGCGTTAGCCAAGGATGAAAAGCTGAGCGAGTTTTCCGGCCATGTGGACGATTCTGGCGAAGGCCGCTGGACAGTGCAGGCCGCCATCGATGAGGCCGTTCCGGCAGAAGTGCTCACAGCAGCGTTGTTTGCGCGCTTCCGTTCGCGGCAGGACCATACTTTCGCGGAAAAAATCCTGTCTGCCATGCGCAAGGGCTTTGGCGGCCATCAAGAAAAGGCTGGCGCATGAACCCGCGCGTACTGATCGTGATGGGCGTATCGGGCTGCGGCAAGAGCACGGTCGGTCAAGCCTTGGGGGATCGGCTTGGCTGGGAGTTTCGCGACGGCGACGCATTTCATCCAGTTGCGAATGTCGCGAAAATGAAAAGCGGTGCGCCGCTGACAGATGAAGATCGTTGGCCTTGGCTCGATGCCATTGCAAGCTTCATCGATGCGCAGCGTGCGGGAAATAGCCATGCTATCATTGCCTGCTCAGCACTCAAACGCGTCTATCGCGATCGCCTGAAGGGCCAGCATGGCGATGTCATGTTCGTCCATCTCGCCGGGAGTAAGGATTTGATCGAGGCGCGCATGGCAGCGCGCAAAAATCATTTCATGCCGCTCGGCTTGCTCGATAGCCAATTTGCGACATTGGAAACGCCCGGGCCTGAAGAAATGGCGATTGCAGTGTCCGTCGCCGGTGCGCCGGACGAAATTGTCGCCGCTGTTCTAGCCCAGACGGGCCTGAAGTCCGCAGCGGAATAGGAGACGATCATGGCGGTTTCGCGTCCCGTGAAAAAAGGTGACCACGTTTTTTTGGTCGATGGTTCGTCCTACATCTTTCGCGCATTTCATGCGCTGCCGCCGCTCACGCGCAAAAGCGATCAATTACCTGTCGGTGCCGTAGCTGGTTTCTGCAACATGCTTTGGCGATTGTTGCGTGACAGCGTGGCAGGTGAAAAGCCAACCCATCTCGCAGTCATTCTCGATCACTCTTCCGAAACTTTCCGGAACGCGCTCTACGATCAGTATAAGGCGCAACGTGAGGAGCCGCCGGAAGAATTGCGGCCGCAATTTGCGCTCATCCGCGAAGCGGTGAAGGCTTTCGATCTCCCTTGCATTGAACAGAAAGGCTATGAAGCCGACGATCTCATTGCCACCTATTGCCGCCTTGCGAAGGAGGCAGGCGCGACGGCGACCATTGTGGCGTCAGATAAGGATCTGATGCAGCTCGTCGGCGATGGCGTCACCATGTTCGACACGATGAAGGATCGTCGCATCGGTGTTGACGAGGTCATCGAAAAATTCGGTGTTACGCCCGATAAGGTTGTCGATGTGCAGGCTCTCGCAGGCGATAGCGTCGACAATGTGCCCGGCGTTCCCGGCATCGGCATCAAGACAGCCGCACAGCTCATCCATGAATATGGCGATCTTGAAACACTTCTGGCACGCGCGGCGGAAATCAAGCAGCCGAAACGCCGTGAAGCGCTGATCGAGAATGCGGAAAAAGCCCGCATCTCCAAAAAACTTGTCAAGCTTGAAGATGAAGTGCCACTGACGACGCCGATCGATGCGCTCGCAGTGCACGATCCAGCACCTCAAAATCTCATCGCATTTTTGAAGGCGATGGAATTCAACACTGTGACGCGCCGCGTTGCAGAAGCCTATGGCGTCGATGCTGCCGCAATCGAGCCTGACGCACGCTTGGCAGCGCCCGGTGCAGGAACGGCATGGGGCCATGCCAGTGGCGGTAAGGCAGATGGTGTACCCGAAATCGACGATAGCAGCATAAAGCCTGCTTCAATCGGACCATCCGGTCCCGCGACATTTGCAGCAGCGGTGGCAGCAAAGGCGGCCGCCAATCCCTTCAATCGCGCGACCTATGAAACCGTGCGCGATCTCGCAACATTGCAGAAATGGATTTCCGAAGCGCGTGTGCAGGGCATCGTAGCGGTCGACACGGAAACCAGCGCTCTCGATAGCATGAGCGCCGATCTGGTAGGCGTCTCGCTCGCGACCTCGCCAGGACGTGCGTGCTATATTCCTCTCGGCCATGTTGGTGAGGGCGGCGGCGATCTTTTCGGCGGGGGTCAATTATTGCCGGGCCAGATTCCCGTCCGCGATGCGCTCGCGGCGTTGAAATCTTTACTCGAAGATCCAGGCGTTCTGAAAATCGCACAGAATCTGAAATATGATTGGGTAATTCTGAAGCGTCATGGCATTGATGTTGTACCCTCTGACGATACGATGCTCATGTCCTATGTGCTCGATGCCGGGCGCAACAATCACGGCATGGATGATTTATCCGAACGTATTCTCGGCCATAAGCCGATTCCGTTTGGCGAAGTAGCCGGGACGGGAAAGAATTTCATCGGCTTTGCACGGGTCGGCATAGAGCGTGCGACAGAATACGCGGCGGAAGATGCCGATGTCACGCTGCGTATTTGGCAGGTTTTCCGCGCGCGCCTGATCGGCGAGAGTATGAAAACCGTTTACGAAACACTAGAACGGCCGCTTGTTCCCGTTCTTGGGCGTATGGAAATGCGTGGCATCGCGATTGATCGACACATCCTGTCGCGGTTGTCAGGTGAGTTTGCGCAAACCATGGCACGGCTTGAGACGGAGATTCACGCACTCGCGGGTGAAAGCTTCAATCTTGGTTCGCCCAAGCAATTGGGTGACATTCTGTTCGGCAAGATGGGTTTGCCCGGTGCAAAGAAAACGGCGACCGGTGCATGGTCAACCGGCGCGCAAGTGCTTGAAGATCTTGCTGAGCAGGGCCATGAACTTCCCGCCCGTATTCTTGAATGGCGGCAGGTGGCCAAGCTAAAGTCGACTTACACGGATGCCTTGCCGGGTTTTGTCAACAAGGAGACAGGCCGCGTGCACACGAGCTATTCGCTCGCTGCGACGACGACGGGTCGTCTTTCATCATCCGATCCGAATTTGCAAAACATCCCTGTGCGCAACGAGGAAGGTCGCAAGATCAGAACGGCTTTCATTGCGACACCGGGGCATAAACTTATCTCCGCCGACTATTCGCAAATCGAACTGCGGTTGCTGGCCCATATCGCCGACATTCCGCAGCTCAAGAAAGCCTTTGCCGAGGGGCTCGACATTCACGCTATGACGGCGTCTGAAATGTTTGGTGTTCCGGTCGAAGGCATGGATCCATCCGTGCGCCGCCGTGCGAAAGCCATCAATTTCGGGATCATTTATGGCATCTCGGCATTCGGCCTCGCCAATCAGCTCGGTATTCCGCGCGAAGAAGCGGGCGCTTACATCAAACGCTATTTCGAGCGCTTTCCCGGCATTCGTGACTATATGGATGCAACCAAGAAGTTTGCGCGCGAACATGGCTATGTGGAAACCATTTTCGGTCGCAAGGCGCATTACCCGGCAATCAATTCGAAGAACCCATCTGAACGGGCCTTTATGGAGCGCGCTGCCATAAACGCGCCTATTCAAGGTTCGGCCGCTGACATCATCCGCCGCGCCATGATCCGCATGGAAGATGCACTTGACGCGCATCGGCTCAAGGCGCGGATGCTCTTGCAGGTGCATGACGAATTGGTGTTCGAGGTACCAGAGGGTGAGGTCGACAAGACAATTCCTGTCATCAAACAGGTTATGGTGGATGCGCCCGCGCCCGCTTTGCATTTGAGCGTGCCGTTACAGGTCGATGCCCGCGCAGCACAGAACTGGGATGAGGCGCACTAAGCGTCAATGAAAGGAATAGTGACATGAGTATTGAACGAATTGGCGTCGCAGCGCGCTATAGCGATGCCGTCATTCACAACAATACGGTCTATCTTGCGGGCCATGTACCGGAGGCAAGCAAAGGACAAGATATTACTGCGCAAACGCGCGACGTGCTGGCGCAGATTGACGAGACGTTGCGCGATTGTGGTACCGACAAGACAAAAATTCTGACGGCGACGATCTATCTTACCGAAATGGCCGATTTCGCTGGGATGAATGCGGTTTGGGATCAATGGGTCGCGGCGGGGCATACGCCTGCGCGCGCAACGGTTGAAGCAAGGCTCGCATCGCCGGATTACCGTATTGAGATCGTGATGATCGCGGCGCGGTAAGCGAGGCCCCTCAGCTTGTCTGTTCGCACCGCCGCCACAGCTCCGGCTCTGACCGTGTCTGTCCATCGGCTGAAATCGTGATGGCGCGCAGCACTGTTTCTCCGAGAAGGCGCATGTCCATCTTCTGCCCGGCATTGGCGAGTGGTGGCGGAACCTCATAAGCGAAAGAATGGCGTGTGTAGTCGCCACTGATTTTTTTTTTTTTTTTGAATGTCGCTGATGTGCCTTGAATGGTGATCTGGCGCGTGTCTTTGTCCGCGCACCACGTTCCATCAATCGCATCGGCAAGGGCTATGCTTGAGAACGATAGGCCAAGGCAAAGTGTAATAAATCCAATGTCTCGTTTCATGGTGTCGCCTCCGGCTTGCGTCGCCATAAAGCCTAGCCCAATCTCGTCGGCCTTGAGAAGGAAGAAAACATGGCGCGCATCGAGTTGAGATATACCGATATGCACACGGCCGGGGAGCCGGTGCGGATCGTCACGGGTGGTTATCCTGAGCTGACGGGTGCAACCATTCTCGACAAGAGGCGGCAGGCACGGGAGCATTACGATCATTTGCGCCGTGCCATGATGTTCGAACCGCGCGGGCATGAGGGCATGTATGGCGTCATCCCCGTCAAACCATCGGTGCCGGGTGCCGTGCTGGGCGTCTTGTTTACCCATCACGAGGGCTATTCGACCATGTGTGGCCACGCCACGGTCGCGCTCGGTCGGTGGATTGTGGAGCAAGGTCTCGTCGCAAAAATCGAACCGGTGACGCGCTTCATCATGGAGGCACCTTGCGGTTCGTTGGCAATGGAGTGCCAAGTTGTGAACGGCGAGGTAACCGGTGTTACCTTTGAAAGCGTGCCCGCTTTCGTTGAAGGGCACGACGAAACCTTCGATGTGCCGGGTTATGGATTGATCACGACCGATATTGCCTATGGCGGTGCCTACTATGCCATTCTTCCCGCTTCGCGTTTTGGGCTCGATCTCTTCGCAACGCCGGTTGCGCAGTTGGTCGATGCAGCGGCGGCGTTGACCGATACCATCCGTGCACAAAGGAAAATAGCCCATCCCGATGCGGACGATCTCGGCTTTCTTTATGGCACCATCGTCACCGATGAGGCCGTCGGCGATATGCCCTCGGCCAATCTTTGCGTTTTTGCCGAACGGCAAATCGATCGTGCGCCGACCGGATCGGGTGTCACGGCACGCATGGCGCTCGATCATGCGAAGGGCCAGATGGCCCTTGGCACCCTGCGCCGTTTCTACGGTATTGCAGGCGTGCCGTTCGATGGCCGCATCACGCGTGCAGAGGGCTCGACAGTGCGCGTGGCGGTGTCAGGACAGGGCTATTATGCGGGCCAAGGTTCATTCATCATCGAAGATGATGATGCGCTCGGCTACGGTTTCGAACTACCGAAGCATTTCAAGCCGGTTTGAGCGACTGCATCAGCCTGCTTAGGCAGCCATCGCCATCGCCTCGTCCATGCAGCGCATCGTGGTTTTCTCGCCGCGCTTGGCAACCAACGCGCATGTCCGCGGTACTTCCTGCCAATTGGCTTTGGTATGATCGAGCGGTTCCGACACGATCACAATCCCCTTGTCATCTTCGCGCGCATAAAGGGTGGCGGGCTTGGTGTCGGATGCCCATCGGAAAGCGTAGAGGTCTTCGCCATTGGTCAGCGCAGCGGTGAACCGTAGCGGCTCTATCTCCTGTGCCTCTTTCATCATACCAACGATCTCAGATAGAACAGAGGCCATTGCGCTGACCGGGTCTCGTTCAAGGCCACGGGCCAGCGCGGCCAAAAAGATCGCTTCACTATCTGTCGTGCCATTGCGCGCAGCATAATGGCTATCCATGATCATCGCCTCGATCTTGCGGCGCAGCAAATGATATCCGCCGATCTGCCCATTATGCATGAACATCCACGGACCATGCGTGAAGGGATGGCAATTGGCCCGCGTCGTCGCCGTGCCGGTCGCCGCCCTGACATGGGCGAAAAACAGCGGCGATGATACTTGGCGGCAGAGCGAGAGAAGATTCTCATCCGACCAGGCCGGGTGTAACTCGCGATAGACACCGGGCTCTGCACGGGCGCCATACCAGCCAATCCCGAAACCATCGCCATTGGTGCCCGTCTTGGCTTCTTCGGCATGGAGGGATTGGTGGATGAGCGAGTGGGCCGGGGCTGCCACTAACTCTTCAAGGAAGACTGGCGATCCGCGATAAGCAAGGAAACGGCACATGGGCTGACGGGTCCGGCCAAGCTGCAATCTCCCCTATACACCGTAAAACGAGTGATTTGTGAACAGGCTGAATTGCGGCTCGGCGATGGCTGCGCTATGTCGGAATGGCTCAGAGGAGAGACCATGGGAATGCGACTTGCCACGATCCTGACCTCGCTTATCATCGCTCTTGTGCCAACGATGGCATTGGCCGCGGATCTTGACGGAAAGACCTTCGGTGTCTTGTGGGCTTTGCCGTTTGCCGGCATCCTTTTGTCGATTGCGCTCTTTCCGCTTCTGGCCCCGCATTTCTGGGAGCACCACCAAGGCAAGATCGCGGCAATTTGGGCGGTCTTGATCCTTTTGCCGTTGACGCTTTATCGCGGTGGTGACGTTGCGGGCTCCGCCTTGGCACACACGATTGCGGGCGAATATGTCCCGTTCATTTTGCTTCTTCTCGCGCTCTTCACCACGGCGGGCGGCATTCTTGTTTCTGGCAATATTCACGGCTCACCGGGGATGAATACGGCGCTCTTGGCGATTGGTGCTTTGATGGCGAGTCTAATCGGCACCACGGGCGCATCCATGGTGATGATCCGTCCCGTCATGCGCGCCAATGATGAGCGAATCCACAATGTGCATGTCATCGTCTTTTTCATTTTTCTTGTGTCCAACATTGGCGGTTCTTTGACGCCGTTGGGTGATCCGCCGTTATTTTTGGGTTTTCTGCGTGGCGTTGATTTTTTCTGGACAACCACCCATCTATTCGCTGAGACATTGCTGGTTGCCGCGATCTTGCTGGGTGTATTTTTTCTTCTGGATTCATGGTTTTATCATCGCGATGCGGCGTTCAAGGCGCGTCGTGATCCCACGCCGGACAGCTCCGTTAAGCTCCATGGCTTGGGCAATCTGGCGCTGATTGGCGTCATCATTCTCGCCATCTTGATGAGCGCAGCTTGGAAGCCGGGCATTGCCTTCACCGTGCTGGGAACGCCCGTGGAATGGCAGAACCTCGCGCGGGACATCATCTTCATTCTTGTGACACTGGCATCGTTGGCACTGACAAAAAAAGAGTTTCGCGCGCGCAATGGATTTAATTGGGGTCCAATTGTTGAAGTCGCAAAACTTTTTGCCGGCATCTTCATCACGATGATTCCGGTTTTAGCGATGTTGAAGGCAGGAAAAGAGGGGGCCTTTGCTCCGCTCGTCGCTCTCGTGACAAATCCTGACGGCAGTGCCAACAACGCCGCCTTTTTCTGGATGACGGGAATTTTATCATCCTTCCTTGATAACGCGCCGACCTATCTCGTCTTCTTCGAATTGGCTGGCGGCGACCCGGCAACCCTGATGACAAAGGGCGCGCTCACCTTGGCCGCTGTTTCGCTCGGGGCTGTGTTCATGGGTGCTAATTCCTATATTGGCAACGCGCCGAACTTCATGGTCTATGCCATTGCGCGTGATGGCGGCGTGAAGATGCCGTCTTTCTTTGGCTACATGCTCTGGTCCGGCGCATTCCTGATCCCCTGTTTCGTGCTGGTCACATTTATCTTCTTCCGCTGAGGGAGGTTGCGCGGGCCTCATCGTCCGCGCAAACTGCTCCCCCATCCGCCGCGAGAGCCGGTTTCAATCCTTTGAGGTTACGCCCATGAATGCCCCCGCCACCAATGCGCCCCGCTCGGTCCGCCTGTCGCCGCAGGACAATGTGCTTGTCGCGGTGGATAATTTCGAACCGGGAGCCGTGCTTTACGGAGTAACCGCCAAGACCCGTGTGCCACGCGGCCATAAAATGGCGCTGGTCGATGTGGTGAAGGGGCAACCCATCGTAAAGTTCGGTCAGATCATCGGTTTTGCGTCGAAGGATATTGCCGCCGGCGAATGGATCCACGAACACAATGTTGAAATGCATGCATTCGAACGCGATTATCGCTTTGCAGAAGATGCACGCAAGGAAGAGATTCTTCCCGTCGAAAAGCAGGCAACCTTCCAAGGCTATCGTCGCGCCAATGGCAAGGTCGGTACGCGCAATTACATTGGCATTCTCACTTCGGTGAATTGCTCGGCGTCGGTTGCTCGTTTCATGGCGGAAGAAATCAACCGCTCCGGCATCCTGCGCGAATATCCTAATATCGATGGTGTCATTCCCCTTGTTCATGGCGGCGGCTGTGCGCTTGATATCAAGGGTGAAGGCTATGAAATCCTCAAACGCACGCAATGGGGTTATGCGACAAATCCAAATATGGGCGGTGTCGTCATGGTCGGCCTCGGTTGCGAAGGTTTCCAGATCGCACGCTGGATGGAGGCTTATGGCGTCAAAGATTCTGATCTCTTCCAAACCATGACGATCCAAGAAATTGGCGGCACGAAGAAGACAGTCGCTGCCGGGGTTGAGGCGATCAAGGCCATGCTGCCGAAGGTGAATGCCGTGAAGCGCGAGACGGTGCCGGCATCGGAACTGATGCTCGCGCTGCAATGCGGCGGTTCGGATGGCTATTCCGGCATCACAGCCAACCCAGCCTTGGGCGCTGCCGTCGATTTGCTCGTGAAGCATGGCGGCACCGCCATTCTGTCGGAAACACCTGAAATCTATGGTGCCGAGCATCTCCTGACACGCCGCGCGGCCACGCGCGCGATTGGCGAGAAGCTCGTCTCCATGATCCATTGGTGGGAAGATTATACAGCCCGCAACAAGATGGAGATGAACAACAACCCATCGCCGGGCAACAAGGCGGGCGGCCTTACCACAATTCTCGAAAAATCCCTCGGCGCAACGGCGAAGGGTGGGACCACGACGCTCACCGGCGTCTACCATTATGCCGAGCCAGTCGATGCCAAGGGGTTCGTCTATATGGACACGCCTGGCTATGATCCCGTCTCCGCCACGGGGCAGGTCGCGGGCGGTGCCAATATGCTCTGCTTTACCACTGGCCGCGGCTCGGCTTATGGTTGTAAACCCACGCCATCGATTAAACTCGCGACCAACTCCGAGATTTATCGGCGCATGATCGACGACATGGATATCAACTGCGGCGATGTGCTGGATGGTGTCTCCATCGAAGAGAAGGGCCGCGAAATCTTTGAAATGATCCTCAGGGTCGCATCCGGCGAGCATTCCAAATCGGAACAGCTCGGTTATGGCGATGCCGAATTCGTGCCATGGACAGTCGGCGCGACCATGTAAATTGTTGCACTGCAAAAAATAATTAGGCGCCCGGTGTCCACACCGGGCGCTTTGCGTTGAAGGATAGTCATTGAATCGTCACAGATCTTTCATGCTAGGATGAAACAGACGGAGCGCTTTGATGCATCCCTGCGCGGGGCGTGGGGCTGAAGCTCGATAGGGAGGATTTGATGAAGACACTTGGCTCTGCCATTTCGCTCGCCGCACTGCTCACCGCAGCGCCCGCTCTCGCACAGACGGAAATCCAGTGGTGGCATGCGATGACTGGCGCAAACAACGATGTCATCGTCAGACTGGCCGATGAATTCAACGCGTCGCAAAAAGAATTTAAAGTCGTACCGAGCTACAAAGGCTCTTATGCGGATACGATGAACGCTGGAATTGCTGCGTATCGCGCAGGCAATGCGCCGCACATCATGCAGGTGTTTGAAGTTGGTACCGCCACGATGATGGCCGCTAAGGGTGCCGTGAAGCCGGTGCAACAATTGATGCAGGAAGCGGGCGAAAAATTCGACCCCAAGAGCTATCTCCCTGCCATCACCGGTTATTACTCGACATCGAAGGGGGAGATGCTTTCCTTCCCGTTTAATTCGTCATCCATGGTGATGTGGGTCAATAAGGATGCCTTAGCCAAGGCGGGCGTTCCCGCGATCCCGAAGACATGGCCGGAAGTGTTCGATGCAGCTAAGAAGTTAAAAGCAGCGGGCTCTGCCACTTGCGGCTTCTCGACGGGCTGGACGACATGGGCCAATCTCGAGCAGCTTTCGGCTTGGCATAACGTACCGCTCGCCACGAAGGCCAATGGCCTTGATGGCTTCGATACCGAGCTCAAGTTCAATGGGCCGGTGCAAGTACGTCATCTCGAGAACCTCGTCGAACTCCAAAAGGACAAGACGTTCGATTATTCGGGCCGCACCAATACCGGCGAAGGCCGCTTTACCTCGGGCGAATGCCCGATCTTCCTCACCTCGTCTGCTTTCTTCGGCAATGTGAAGGCGAATGCGAAGTTCGCTTTCGCTGCAGCACCCATGCCTTACTATCCGGATGTGCAGGGCGCGCCGCAAAACTCGATCATTGGCGGTGCATCGCTTTGGGTGATGGGCGGCAAGAAGGCCGACGAATATAAGGGCATCGCAAAGTTCTTTACCTTCCTGTCCGACACTGATCGTCAGGTCAAACTGCACATTGAATCGGGTTATCTGCCGATCACGAAGGCAGCCTACGACAAGGTGAAGGCTTCGGGCTTCTACAAGGATAATCCGGACCGCGAAACGCCACTGCTCGAACTTACCAATAAAGAGCCGACGGAAAACTCGCGCGGCCTGCGCCTAGGCAATATGGTTCAGATGCGCGACGATTGGTCAGAAGAAATCGAAGCCGCATTGGCTGGCAAGAAAACAGCCAAGCAGGCGCTTGACGATGCTGTCGCGCGTGGCAACCAGACGCTGCGTCAATTCGAACGCACAGCCACGCGCTGATGCAATGAGATAAGGGGCGGGGAGCGATCCTCGCCCTTTTCCATGCCATGGACAAACGCACTGTCTTTAATAATCGATGGCTTCCGCTACTGCTTTTGCTGCCGCAGCTCGCCATCACGCTCGTCTTCTTTTATTGGCCTGCTTCGCAAGCCGTCTGGTCCTCGTTTCGAATCGAGGATGCGTTCGGCACGTCAACTGAATTTGTTGGGCTTGAGAATTATCAGGTACTGTTCGCCAATCCGGCCTATTACAAGGCCATGGGCACGACGCTGATTTTTTCAACTGCCGTCACCGTCTTTTCTCTTTCGATTGCACTTTTGCTTGCCGTGATGGCAGATCGTGAAATCAAGGGTGCCGGTGTCTATCGCACCCTTCTGATCTGGCCTTACGCCGTAGCACCTGCAATTGCCGGCGTGCTTTGGTATTTCATGTTTCAGCCTTCGCTTGGCATGGTGGCGCGCGGATTGCGTGGAATAGGTTATGACTGGAATCCATTACTCAATGGAAATCAGGCGATGGTACTGGTGATTGTTGCCGCAACATGGAAACAGATTTCCTATAATTTTCTGTTCTTTCTCGCCGGGCTTCAGGCCATTCCAAAAAGCTTGATCGAATCCGCAGCGATCGATGGTGCTCGTCCGGCGCGTCGCTTTTGGACCATCGTGTTCCCGCTTCTGTCGCCAACGGCATTTTTTTTGCTCGTCGTCAACGTGGTCTATGTCTTCTTTGACACGTTCGGGATCATTGACGCCGTCACAGGCGGTGGGCCCGCAAAGGCAACGACCACGCTTGTCTATAAAGTTTTTGCCGATGGCCGCTTGGGCGGCGATCTTGGCGGTTCGGCGGCGCAATCCGTCATTCTGATGATCATCGTCATCGCGCTCACGGCGGTCCAATTCCGCTATGTTGAGCGTCGTGTAAATTATTGAGGGCACACCATGGTTGAAAATCGCCACTGGTTCTTTCGCCTTCTGCCCCATGTCGTGCTATCGATTGGCGTCTTTATCGTAGCTTTTCCAGTTTATGTCGCCTTTGTCGGCTCGACTTTAGATGCTGCGACGATCGCCAATGGGCAAATGACCCTCATCCCCGGCGGCCATTTTTTTGAAAACTATTATCGGACACTCTTTGTCGGTACAGCGAAGACGACGCGTCAGCCAGTTGTATCCATGATGTTCAACTCCTTCGTCATGGCAATGACGATTGCGATTGGAAAAATCATGATTTCAATCATTTCTGCCTATGCGGTGGTTTACTATCGGTTCCCATTTCGCATGGCGGCGTTTTGGTTGATCTTTGTCACGCTGATGTTGCCGGTCGAGGTGCGTATCTATCCGACATATAAAATCGTTGCCGACCTCGGCCTGCTCGATACCTATGCAGGCCTGGCCGTGCCTTTGATCGCTTCGGCCACCGGAACCTTGTTATTCCGACAGTTCTTTATGACGATTCCAGATGAATTGATGGAAGCCTCGCAGATTGACGGAGCCGGACCAGTCCGTTTTTTCATCGATACCGTGCTGCCATTATCGATCACGACAATTGCCGCCCTCTTCGTGATCCAGTTTATCTATGGCTGGAATCAATATCTCTGGCCACTCCTGATCACGACGCGCGACAATATGCAGACCATCGTGATTGGCATCAAAAAAATGATCGTTACCCAAGATGCGTTGACCGAATGGCAATTAGCAATGACGACAGCCATGCTGGCGATGCTACCGCCTGTCGCTGTTGTCATTCTGATGCAGAAACTATTCGTGCGCGGCCTCGTTGAGACAGAAAAATAAGGTAAGCCAAAATGGCGGGTGTCACTCTCAAAGCCGTTCGAAAGACCTATCAAGGCGGCGTTGATGCTGTGAAAGGCGTCTCTTTCGATGTGCCCGATGGCGCATTTTGTGTTCTTGTCGGCCCATCGGGATGTGGAAAATCCACACTATTGCGCATGGTCGCGGGGCTGGAGCGCATTACGTCGGGTGACATCGCAATTGGTCAACGCGTCGTGAACGAGATCGAACCCGCCGACCGTGATATTGCTATGGTTTTTCAAAATTATGCGCTCTACCCGCATATGAATGTGTATGACAATATCGCCTATGGCTTGAAAAATCGCAAAACTCCGAAGGATGAAATTGATCGCCGCGTGCGTGACGCAGCAAAAATTCTGGCGATCGAACCGCTGCTTGATCGCAAGCCGCGTCAATTATCGGGCGGTCAAAGGCAGCGCGTGGCCATGGGGCGGGCCATCGTGCGTAAGCCGCAAGTCTTCTTATTCGACGAGCCACTCTCCAATCTCGATGCCAAATTGCGCGTTCAAATGCGCGTCGAGATCAAAAAGTTACAAAAGACGTTCGGTGTCACCGCGATCTATGTCACGCATGATCAGGTTGAGGCCATGACGATGTCCGATATTCTCGTCGTGATGAATGCGGGCGAGGTTGAACAGATCGGTACGCCAACAGAAATATACCGCCATCCTGCCACGCGTTTTGTTGCCACCTTCATTGGCTCGCCGCCGATGAATCTGGTGCCGGGGACGATGCAGGCCGATGGTAGCGTCAAGGTCGGGGCCGCACATTTTCATCTACCCCCACACGACTTTTTGCCTGGTCGTAGCGTCGAATTGGGTCTGCGGCCGGAAGACATCGTGATCGGTGGGGCCGACAATGCGTTCGACATGAAGATTGAGTTCATTGAGGAGTTGGGCGCGACTCAACTCGTCTATGGCCTGCTCGGTGGTGCCCAACTGATCGTACAGGTGCCGTCGGGAAGCATCGGCAATGCCGGTGGAACGCTAAGTCTAGGTATTGCCGCTGACCGGCTCCATGTCTTCGATCCCGCTACAGGACGCCGTGCTGTCTAAACGAGATGGGTTGGCGAGCGGGCGTCGTTCCGATAAAGCTCGTCCTCTTGCCGGGTTACGGAGCATGTTATGACAGTCACGATCGATGGTGTGAAGCTCAAAGCCGAGGGCGTACTTCGCGTTGCCCGCCGCGGTGCCAATGGCCGTTTTGAGAAAGCTGTTCTCGACAAGAAAGCGCGCGAGAAAATCGCCGCGACTCGCGCCTTTATCGATGCGAATTGGATGCATGATGAAGCGCCCTTGATGTACTCGTTCAACACCGGCGTAGGTCTGTTCAAGGATCAACGTGTCTTGATGGCCGACATGATCGACTATCAGACCAAGACGATTTTTGCGCATGCGACAGGAGTAGGCGAGGCTTTATCCGAAGATGCGACACGCGCGATTATGCTGTTGCGGGCGAATGCCTTTGCATCGAATTATTCGGGTCCACGCGTTGAGGTAGTGGATCGCTTGCTTGATTTTCTCAATAAGGAACTTCACCCCGTCATTCCGATGAAGGGATCGGTTGGTGCCTCGGGCGATCTTGCTCCACTCGCTCATATGGCCGGCGCGCTCTGCGGCTTTCCGGAAGCCGAAATCATATACAAGGGTAAGCGTATGCCCGCGCGCGATGCGATTAAGAAGGCTGGGCTTGATCCTGATTTTCCCCTCGGTGCCAAAGATGCATCGGCCCTCATTAATGGTTCGACGGTTTCGCTCGCCATCGGCGTGCTCGCGTGGTGGGATGCGTGCAACGTCTTGAAAAATGCGAATGTCTCACTCTGCCTCACGCTGGAGGCCATGCGCGGTGAATTGGCTGCGTTTGATCCGCGCGTTCATGCTGCCCGCCCGCATGGCGGCCAGAAGAAGATCGCAGCGAATGTCGTGAAGATTACGGAAGGCTCGCAGCGCTGCTCGGAAGCGGCGCGCATCACGATCTATCCGGACGAGGCGCGCCAACCCGGCAAGCCACCCGCGCCGCGGGTGCAGGATGTGTATTCTTTACGCTGTGCGCCGCAGGTTCATGGCCCTGTTGCCGATGCACTTGATTACATCGGTAAAACCCTCGCTACCGAAATCAATTCTGCAACCGATAATCCGCTTATCTTCGAGAATGATGATGGTTCGTCCGTGATTATCTCCGGGGGGCATTTCCATGGCCAATATGTTGCGCAGGCGATGGATCTGCTCGCCATTGTGATGGCCGATTTGAGTTCGATCTGCGAACGCCGTCTGGCCCGTCTCATCGATCCAACCATGAGCTATGGGCTGCCGCGCAATCTGTTGGCTGGAAAGCGCGGCCTCAATACTGGCTTTGCGACTGTGCAGTGCTCAATGTCGGCGCTTGTTATGGAGAACCGTACTTTGTCCATGCCTGGCTCTGTCGATTCGATTCCCGGCAAGAGCAATGCCGAAGACCATGTATCGAACTCAACATGGTGCGCGCGCAAAGCCCGTACCATCGTCGAGAATGCCGAGCAGATTGTCGCTGGTGAATTGCTGATGGCGGCGCAGGCGCTAACGCTGATCGAGGATCTCGCCAAGGATCATCCAATTGGCAAGGGCTCGCAGGCGGCCGTAAAATCCATTCGCGAACGCATCGCGCCCGCACTCTCCGGCGATCGCTGGTACGCTACTGAAATGCGCGATGCGCTTGATCTTGTACGCGAAGGCAAAGTGGTTGACGCTGTCGAAAGTGTGGTCGGTAAGCTCGCCTGATTAGGTTGGGCGATAGCTCCGCACAAAATCTAGCAGGATTGCGATGGCGAGGCCCGCGTCTTCTTCCGTCATGGATTCAGCGGGGTTGTGGCTTATGCCATCCTTGCAGCGGACGAACATCATGCCCATCGGGCAGAGCGCACCCATCACCATCGCGTCGTGCCCCGCTCCGGATGGCAGGTAGCGCGTTTCCATCTGGCGTGCTTCCATCGCAGCGGCGAGGCCTTGCATAATCGCTGTCGATGCAGGCGCGGCGGGTGAGTCATAAAAGGGCTGAATCTCAACCTGCACCTTGCGCTGTGTGGCAATCGCCCGGATTGTGGCTTCAATATCCGCGACAAGCTTTTCGCGCACGGAATCTCTCGGTGCGCGCGCATCGACTGTGAAGCGAACCCGACCGGGAATGACATTCACCGCCCCCGGTTCAACTTGCATCTGCCCTATTGTAGCCACGCCATTCTCGGCCGCAGCACCAATTTTTTCGATAGCGAGCGTCATCTCGGCAGCTGTCATCAGCGAGTCCTTGCGCAGTGCCATTGGTACCGTACCAGCATGGCCTGCCTCGCCCGTGACAATGATGCGACGGCGCGAGGCACCGCTAATCGCTGTCACAATGCCGATGGGTCGATTCTCTTGATCGAGAACTGGGCCTTGCTCGATATGCATCTCGACATAGCCGATGACATCCTCTTTTTTGCGTGCGAGCGCGGTGATGCCATCGGGATCGCCGCCAAATTGAATGAGCGCATCACGCAGTGAGATGCCGTTTTCGTCGCGGCCATCCAGTGTTGAAAAATCGAACGAACCCGCAATCGCGCGTGATGATGAGAGGTTCGACGGAAACCGCACATTCTCTTCATCGCCGAAGGCTAAGATTTCGACGGCAAAATCGAGCCGTTCGCCTGCTTCATGCAAAGCTTCGATCACGCCGATTCCCGCGATCACGCCCAACATGCCGTCATACGAACCGGCATCCTTTACCGTGTCGATATGCGAGCCAATCAGTAGGGCAGGGCGGCCTGCCTCCTTCGCCTCATAACGCCCCACCACTGTGCCAAGCGCATCGATCGAAACGCTATCGCAACCGGCCTCATGCATCATAGCGACCACAGCGTCCGCGGCTTTACGGTGCGCAGGCGACAGATAAAGCCGTTCGAGATGGTCGGGATGGTCGGAGAAGGCGTCGAGCGCCTTGAGGCGCGCAAAAGCCTGGGCGCCAAAGCGCTTGGGGTCGTTGGTCATCATGGTGGAAAACTAACGCGCCCGCGCGCGCCGTTCAACGTCGGAGGGTGAGTGCGTTGAGCACGACACTGACGCTTGAGAGCGCCATCGCGGCCCCGGCGAAGACCGGCGAGAGATAGCCCGCCGCCGCCAGCGGTATACCGATCACGTTATAGGCGAAGGCCCAGAACAGCCCCCGCTTAATCGTGGCACCCGCCTGGCGCGCCAACCGGATGGCGTCCGGTACCAATAGAGGCTCGCTCCGCATCAGAGTGAGCCCTGCGGTCTTGATCGCAACGTCGGTGCCTCCGCCCATGGCAATGCCGACGGAGGCGGCCGCCAACGCCGGAGCGTCGTTGATGCCATCGCCAACCATGGCGACGACATCGCCGGCCTCAACCGCCTCGCGCACTATGCGCGCCTTGTCCTCAGGGTGTGCTTCGGCAATCACACGGTCGATGCCGATCATGCTGGCAATAGCTTTGGCCGATCCCACACTATCGCCGGTGAGCATGGTCACCGACA
>JAIYCE010000025.1 GCA_027488155.1 Hyphomicrobiales bacterium
CCACCGGCCATGACCCATGAAATCGCACTCGGCTTGAAAGCATCAGACGCCGTATCGGCAGCGGCAAACCGATAGGATTGCGCGACAGACGCATAAAGGCCGCCAAAAAACGTCGCGACGCAATAAAGTGAGAAACTCTGATAGATAACGGCGAGCATGGCGAACAAGCCAATCAACATGCCCATGACGGTGCCTGTCATCATCGCGACGCGGCGACCATAATGACGGGAGATCCAACCGTTCGGCAGTGTGCCTGCCGCCATGCCGACGACGAACATCGAAACTGGAAATGTCGCATAAGCCGGATCGGGTGCGAGCATCGAGCCGACAATCGCGCCTGTCGCGAAAACAACGGCAGCATTAGCGCCAGCAAGCGCACTCGCAATCGCCAGCAACACAACATTGCGCCGCGCAAGACGGTCATCCGGAGGGGTCGAAGCAGAATGATTCACGCACTTTCCTGACTGAAATGTGTGTAGGAGAGGCGCGCAAAAGAAAGCGGCCCTTGTGGTCCCATGATGTCTAATGTTCCTTCACCCGTCACGCGGCCGATAGGCGCGACCGCGATGCCGTGTTCGACGGCCCCTGCCGCAAACGCACCCCACTTCCCAGCAGGAATCGTACAGAGAATTTCATAATCGTCCCCGCCCGTCAGCACGCGTTCAAGGCTGGGCGGATGCGCAGCCAACACATGGCGCGCCGCATCAGACAGGGGAACGGATTGAGCTTCGATCGTGGCTCCCACACCCGAGACAGCGAGCAGTTTCGCAGCGTCGCCCAAGAGCCCATCGGACACATCCATGGCCGCGCTGGCGTGAGCACGCAAAAGACCTGCAAGGCCGATCCGGGGTCGGGGCCGACGGTAACGATCAATTAGATAGGCGCGCTCAGATGCTGAGAGCGCCCCGCTCCAAGGTGTTTCCTGACCCGCGGCGAGTGGCAGACCCAACGCGGCATCGCCGATTGTTCCAGTCACAGCGAGTATGTCACCCGGACGAGCACCGGCACGGCGCACCATTTCGCCTCGCGGAACCACACCAAAAGCGGTGATCGACAGTGTCAGCGGCCCCGGCATGGTCACGGTATCCCCGCCCACCAATGGGCAGTGCCAAAGCGCGGCCGCGCGACCCAGGCCATCGGCAAAATCGGCAAGCCAGCCCGCTTCGGTCTGGGCCGGCAAAGCGAGGGTCAAAAGAAACCCGAGCGGGGCCGCACCCTTGGCCGCTAAATCTGAGACATTCACGCCCAAGGCCTTCCAACCAATGGTTGTCGGCGGATCATCAGGCAGGAAATGCACGCCCGCGACAATCGCATCCACGGTTGTGACGAGTTCATGGTCGGCAGGAATAGTCAGAAGCGCTGCATCGTCCCTAAGGCCAAGACCTGCGGGACCAGCCAGAGGTGCAAAATAATGTTCGATCAGGTCGAATTCGGAAAGACGTTCAGGGGCCATGGTCCAACGCCCCTTCCCGCTCAGCGTTCGCCCGCGCGCAGATCGCGCGCGATAGCGTCCAACACGCCATTCACGAGAGCAGGCTCCTGCTCGCTATAAAAAGAATCGGTGACGCGCATATATTCGGAAATAATGACACGCAACGGCACGTCGGGCCTGTTCTTCAATTCAAATACAGCCGCCCGCAAAATCGCACGCAATACAGCCTCGATGCGCTTTAAGGGCCAGCCCTTGGCGAGAGCCTGGTCGACAGCGCGATCAATCCCATGCTGATCGGCAACGACACCTTCAACAATGGCGCGGAAAAAGCTTTCTTCGGCCTGAGGAATTTCGATGCCGTCAATATCGCGGCCAATCCAATAAGCCTGATGTTCGGCAATAACATCGCCAACCGGTTTGCCAGCTAGATCCATCTGGTAGAGCGCTTGAACGGCTGCCAGACGCGCCGCCGATCTCAAATCACCACGCGCCATCTCATTCACCCGCCGAGAAACGGCGTTTGAGCGCGATGAGCGACAAGGCCGCTTCCGCCGCGCCGCCGCCCTTATTCATTTCATTGACACGCGCGCGTGCCCAAGCTTGCGCCTCATTCTCCACCGTGAGAATGCCATTGCCGAGCGGCAGACCCATCGACGTCGAGATATCCATTAGAGCGCGTGCACTCTCGCCCGCAACAATGTCGTAATGCCCCGTCTCACCGCGAATGACGCAACCGAGCGCGACGACGCCATCAAAGGGCTCCTCGACTGCATCGGCAGCCTCAACGGCAATCACGATGGCAGCTGGGATCTCGAGTGCGCCGGGCACGGTGATCACATCGCAGGTCGCCCCTGCCGCTACAATCGCAGCCTTGGCCCCTGAAAGAAGTTCATCGGCAATGCCGTCGTAATAGCGCGCCTCAACGATGAGGAGATGCGCACCCTCCACGTCCTGGACGGCTTTGGCAGATGAACGCGGCTTGGCCATGGCGAACCTTTTGCGGCAGTCAGAGGCCGTTCAGTAGCCGCCAGCGCGGGCTTCCGCAAGCCGGGCGGCGTAGCGGGCCATCATATCGACCTCAAGATTGATGCGATCGCCCGGTTTCCGACCACCCCAATTCGTCACTTCGAGCGTGTGCGGGATCAACAGCACCGAGAATTCGTCGCGCGAAACGCTGTTGACGGTGAGCGAGGTACCATCGAGCGTGATCGAGCCTTTTTCCGCGATAAAGCCCGCCGTGCCTGCCGGAGCACGCAGTGTGAAGCGCGCTGTTGCACCCCAAGGCCCATCTTGCGTCACGGTCTCGCGCGCCACGAGTGCGGCAACTCCATCGACATGGCCGGTCACGATATGACCGCCCAACTCGTCGCCGATCTTCAGCGCGCGTTCCAGATTGATGCGGTCACCCACTTTCCAATCCTTCAGCGTTGTGCGGGCGAGCGTTTCGGCGGCCGCATCAACATCGAACCAGCCTCGCCCCGCTTCACCGCCCATGCCGACGGCGGTGAGACAAATACCGTTGCAGGCAATCGAAGCGCCAAGTGCAATCGACGATGGATCGTAGACGGTACCAATGCGTAACCGGCGCAAGTTTGCGTCACGTTCCTCAACGGCGAGAATGGTGCCCAGATCGGTGACGATGCCGGTGAACATCAGGCGATCCTTTCGAATAAATCGATCCTGTCCGGTGCGGCTTGCAGGGTCTCGCGGAGTCGGAATTGTGACGCCATCTTTGATTGCGTGTCGGTATCGAAGGTACGCAACCCGCTGCCATTATTAATCGGCGCGGTGATCAGAATAATTTCATCGACAAGCGTAGCCTCAATCAACGATGCGGCGAGATGCGGGCCGCCTTCGCATAGAATGCGCGTCAACCCGCGCGATGCAAATTCCGTCATAACCGCCTTCAGATCAAGCTCACGGCCATCGCCGCCATGCGAGGTCACGCGCACGATCTCCACGCCCAAATCCTCGAGGAGATCGGCCTTGTCGTCAGAGGAATGATTCAGGCAGACGATCCAAACCGGATGATCCCGCGCGGTCTTCACCAGCGCACTTTCGGGATCGATCGTCAGAAAAGGATCAGCGACGATACGAACCGGACCCCGTCCTTCAAAGCCGGGTAAACGAACCGTCAATTGCGGATTGTCGGCACGGGCCGTTTTTGCGCCGACGAGAATGGCGTCATGCGTCGCGCGCAAAATCTGCGTGCGCAAATTAGCAGTCTCGCCGGTGATGATCAGGCGCTCTGCGGTGCCTGAGCCTGCATAGCCATCGGCGGTCTGCGCCAGTTTCAGCGTGACCATGGGACGGTTGGCGGTGACGCGTAGTACATGGCCGCGATTGGCGCGCAGCGCTTCCTCTCGCAATACGCCCGTCACAACTTCGATCCCGGCATCGCGCAAGAGTTGGTGTCCGCGACCCGCCACGCGAGGATCGGGATCGTCGAGTGCGGTGACGACACGCGCAATGCCAGCTGCCATGATCGCTTCCGCGCAGGGCGGCGTTTTGCCGTGGTGCGAACAGGGTTCGAGCGTCACGGTCATGATCGCACCGCGCGCGGCCTCGCCTGCAGCCTTTAATGCTTCGGTTTCAGCGTGCGGACGACCGCCCGCTTGCGTGAACCCACGTCCCAATATCACGGGGCCTTGCGGCGTATCCTTCCAGACAAGGGCACCGACCGCCGGATTGGGAGCCGTGTTGCCAAGCCCGCGGCGGCCGAGCGCCAACGCGTGCCGCATCACGTCTTCGTCATTGCTCATTTCTCGGGTTCGCCTTCATCGGCGGTCAATTCCCCGATCAATTCCTCGAAATCGCGCGCTTCGCGGAAATTGCGATAGACGGATGCGAACCGGACATAGGCGACGTCATCAAGGTTTTTTAAGCCGTCCATCACGAGCTTGCCGATCGTGTCGGACGGCACATCGCCGTCGCCCATGCTTTCAAGCTGTCGGACAATGCCGTTGACCATGCGTTCGACGCGTTCTGGATCGACAGGACGTTTTCTGAGAGCGATGGCAAGGGAATGTTGCAGCTTGTCGCGATCGAAAGGAACACGACGGCCCGATTTCTTGACCACCATGATCTCGCGCAGTTGCACGCGCTCGAACGTCGTAAAGCGGCCGCCGCAATCAGGGCAGACACGCCGGCGACGGATTGCCGAGTGATCGTCACTCGGGCGCGAATCCTTCACCTGCGTTTCAAGTCCGCCACAATAGGGACAGCGCACGTTTCACTCCGCTCAATAAATAGGGAAGCGGCGCGTCAGCGCCGTCACCTTGTCGCGCACGGTTGTTTCGACTTCAGCATTGCCCGCTTCGCCATTCTTGGCGAGGCCATCGAGCGTCTCGACGACGAGATCGCCGACCGTCTTGAATTCCTCTTCGCCGAAACCGCGCGAGGTCGCCGCCGGCGTTCCCAAGCGGATGCCGGACGTGATCATCGGCTTTTCCGTATCGAAGGGCACACCATTCTTATTGCAGGTGATGTGCGCGCGCCCAAGGGCAGCTTCAGCGGCTTTACCGGTCAATTTCTTCGGGCGTAAATCGACCAGCATCAAATGATTGTCGGTGCCCCCGGTGACGAGATCGTAACCCGCCGCCTTGATGACCGCAGCCATTGCCTTGGCATTCACCACGATCTGCTCGGCATAGGCCTTGAAATCGTCCGTCAAAGCTTCGCCGAAGGCGACGGCCTTCGCGGCGATGACATGCATCAACGGACCGCCTTGCAGGCCGGGGAAAATCGCTGAGTTGAATTTCTTGGCGAGGTCTTCCTCATTGCTGAGGATCATGCCGCCGCGCGGGCCGCGCAATGTTTTATGCGTCGTAGTCGTGACCACATGGGCGTGCGGGAATGGCGAAGGATGCGCGCCACCCGCCACAAGCCCGGCGAAATGGGCCATATCGACCAAGAGGTAAGCGCCGACAGCGTCCGCAATGCGGCGGAAGGCTTCGAAATCCCAATGGCGGGCATAGGCTGAACCGCCCGCGATGATGATTTTCGGCTTATGTTCATGAGCGAGCTTTTCCACCTGCTCCATGTCCACCGTCTGATCCGACGGCTTGACGCCGTAAGAGACGACCTTGAACCATTTGCCCGACATATTGGGGGCCGCGCCATGGGTGAGATGCCCACCTGCGGCAAGATCAAGCCCCATGAACTTATCGCCCGGCTGCATGAGCGCGAGGAAGACCGCCTGATTGGCCTGCGAGCCGGAATTAGGCTGCACATTGGCGAAGCGGCAGCCAAACAAACGGCAGGCGCGCGCAATGGCGAGTTCTTCGGCGATGTCGACGAATTGGCAACCACCATAATAACGCCGGCCCGGATAGCCCTCGGCATATTTGTTGGTCAGCACCGAACCCTGCGCTTCAAGCACGGCGCGCGAAACGATGTTCTCCGATGCGATCAATTCGATCTCATCGCGCTGGCGACCAAGCTCGAGTTTGACGGCTTCAGCGATCTCGGGATCGCGGTCTGCCAGAGAGGCGGCAAAGAAGCTGTTCGACAAGGCGGTGCGGGCGACTGACATGGGCTCACTCCGAAAAAGACGGGGGGCGGAATCGGCTGGACCGAACGCCACCGGGATTGGCTGAGGCCATACCATCCGCCCCGCTTCCGGCCAAGGCGGCTAGGGGGTGATTTTAGAGGCAAAGACGCCGAAACGGCCTTGCAGCGGTCCAAATTCATCGAAGCCGCGACGATCTGTTCACATCAGGCGCGAATTCCCACAGGCCATGGCTGGACAGGCCGGGGCCTTCCCTCTATACACCCCCCGTCCCGGCCCAACGGCGGGGACATGCCCGAGTAGCTCAGTTGGTAGAGCAAGCGACTGAAAATCGCTGTGTCGGTGGTTCGATTCCGCCCTCGGGCACCATTCCCATATCTGGCTATAATCTGCGGCGCTCTCGAATTGTCGAGATTCAATATCCGTAGGCACGGTTGCATCGTCAAAATTGGAAGATCCGCGCTCCTGCCCCGTGGGCCAAACGGGATCAGGATGGGTGCACCCGTCCAATCCGACGGGTTGAAAAACCCAATAACCAAACAGACGTTAATTCCCTCAGTTTTTCTCCGACACACACTATGCGTTGTTGGTTATTCCGATCATGCGGAAATTGGGACAAGACAAATAGCTCCACTGGCGAAAACAGGCTCGACAAGTTTTTTCTTTTTGAATGGAGAACAAGTATGCCAATCCGAACACGCGTAAGCGGTCATAATTTTTACGCTTGGGTTGTGGATGAAATTCGCAATCAACAATATGTCGGCTTTAACTTCACCGGGAACGGGGCATACCACAATAATTTTCTGACTGGCGGAAAAGGAAACGATACGATCAGAGGCATTGCACTATGGAACAATATTCACGGCGATGCTGGAAACGATTCGATCATCGGTGCCGTTACCGGATTTAACTGTCTTTACGGCGAAACTGGAAATGACAGTATTCGCGGCGGCAATCTCAACGATTGTTTGGATGGTGGAGTTGGAGACGATACACTTTTCGGTCTCGGTGGAAACGATACAATCTGGGGCGGGCTAGGCTCGGACTCGATTGAGGGCGGGGCCGGCAAGGACACGATCACCGATATTGGATTCGGCGCTTCGATCCATGGCCAAGACGGCGATGATTTGATATCCGCAAGTATTGCAAATGGTCGAATTTTTGGCGGTTCGGGCAACGACACGATCGAATCATTTCGTTATGCCAACAATGGAACAAACACCATTGACGATGGCGATGGCGATGATCATTTCTTCACGCAGACTGGATATGTCTTGATTGAAGCCAGCCGCGGCGAGGATTTCTACGATTTCAATAATTCATCCAATTGTACAATGAGATATTATCGTGTCGAACAATCGTCGACCACTGAGACGGACATGAGCTCTCGTTTTAATGGCAGAAATGCCAGCAATGTAATTGATCTATCCACTCTCCAATACGCCCGCAATTGGCGGTTTTCTACGACCCACGACGAGTCCGGCGAAGTCAATCTCATCTCTAAAGGCAACGGGGACTATGAGCTGTGGGTTAATTGCGGACCTACGCGGGGTCTCCTTTTAATTGATTTCGATAATAGCTACCTCACCACTGCAAATATCCGCATCGCCTAAAGTCGTTGCTGATCTGATCGATTTGGATTGTTTTCTCAATGGTCTTGTTGATTCGCTTGATCGTCTCTCAACCCTTAGAACCCCTCGGCTTTTCAATACGCTCAGTTTAACGCCACCGAACCAGATTTTGGCGACATGAGAATGTATGAAGATCAAAACCAAACGATTCCGAGAAGCGGTTTTGCTTATACCTCTTCCGGGCGCGGATTGGGACGGAACTCATCCTCGTCACCTTCCATCGGTTCGGCAGCCGGCACCGCATAGACGCCGCCAAGCCAGCGCGAGAGATCAACATCAGCACACCGTTTCGAGCAGAAAGGCCGCATGGCGTGTTGGTCCGTTTTCCCACAAATCGGACAGGGGCCGAGCTTGAGCGCGGTATCGGTTTTCTGTTCGGTCATGACGAGACTTTCGCATCGATAAGGCGCAATTCGGTCTTCAGCACTTTGCCGTAATTGTTCTTCGGCAATGCGTCGATGGCGATATAATGTTTTGGTCGTTTGAATCGCGCCAATTCCGACAGGCACAACGCATCGAGTTCGGGCGGCATTGCATCGCCCACCACATAGGCGACGACGATTTCGCCCCATTCGGGATCGGGTCTGCCGATGATAGAAACTTCACGCACTTTCGGATGGCGCAGCAAGACTTCCTCGATCTCGCGCGGATAGATGTTGGAGCCGCCTGAGATCACCAAATCCTTCGAGCGGTCTTTCAATGTCAGAAGACCGCGTGCATCGATGGTGCCGACATCGCCCGTATGAAGCCAACCATTATTTAGTGTGTCAGCACTCGCCTTTTCATTGTTCCAATAGCCACGCATCACGGCGGGGCCGCGCGCGCAGATCTCACCCATTTCACCGGGTGCAACGGGCTTGTCATCCTGATCGAGAATCGCACATTCCATCGATGCAAAAGCGCGTCCCGCTGTGCCGAGCAGAAAAACGCGTTCATCGCCCTGGCTTGCGGCGATTTCATCGCGTGTGAGCCGCGTGATCGTCATCGGGCTTTCGCCCTGCCCATATAGCTGGCCGAACACGGGACCGAAACGTGAAATTGCGTTGAGCGAATCCGCGACATACATCGGCGCGCCACCCCAGATGATCGTGCCGAATTGACCGCCCGCATCGATGCCCGATTGGGTCAGGCGCTTGATCATGGTGGGCGCCGCAAACATCGACAGCCCCGGCCAATGCGGCAGGAGAGATAGAATTTCGTCCGCGTCGAAATGGCCGCTCTCTGGAATCACATTGATGCCGCCGCCCATGACATGCGCCATCATATAAAGGCCGGATCCATGGCTCATCGGTGCGGCGTGGAGAATAGCGCCCGTATAGCCCGTTGGATTCTGTTCCATCGCATAGGCAAACGAACAGGCAGCGAGATTGCCATGCGAGAGCATTGCGCCTTTCGGTCGCCCCGTCGTGCCCGATGTATAAAAGAGCCACGCCAGCCCATCATCCGAGACGGGATTAACGGCCACCGGATCGGCCTTGCTCAATTCGCCCCACTCTTTTGTGCCCAACACGATCATGCGTTGGAGCGAAGCGGGTGCAAATTCGGCAACGATGCTTTCCATGGCTTGCGAAACGATCACAAGATGCGCGCCGGAATGCTCTAGAATGTAAGCGATCTCGCGGCCATGGAGTTTCGCATTCACAGGCACAGCACAGGCCCCGGCATGCCAAATCGCATAGAAGGCCTTGAAATAGAGGACATCGTTTTCCGCAATGATCGCGACGCGATCGCCGGGCTTGACGCCGTAGCGACTTTGCAAGGCGCTGGCGCGGCGCGCGGTCAATTCAGCGACCTCGCCATAGGTCGCTACAATACGTCCGCCCTCCGCGAGGGCCGGGCGGTCTGGTGTCGCGCGCCCAATCCGTTCGAGCCACGCCGCCATGTTCATCGCGTCTCTCCCTTCACGATGACAGGATAATGCGCTCCCTGCAGCAACGCTGCCGTCTCATAAAGCGGTAAACCAACAATGTTCGAATACGAGCCGACGATCTTGTGAATGAAGATCGATGCAAGCCCTTGAATAGCGTAGCCGCCCGCCTTGCCCTGCCATTCGCCCGAGCGGATGTAAGAATTGACCTCGTCTTTCGAGAGCTTCTTGAAAGCGACGCGACTTTCGACACAGCGTGTAAGGATTTTTCCGTTGGGCGTGATTAACGCGATGGCTGTCAACACGCGATGGCCACGGCCCGACAATTTAGAAAGGCAGTCACGGGCCTGCGCCTCGGTTTCTGCCTTCGGCAAAATCATGCGGCCACGCGCGACCACCGTGTCGGCCGCGAGGATGTAACAGTCTCCCTGCCCTTCGCTCGCAACCGCCTGTGAGGCGGCTTCGGCTTTAGTGCGGGCCAAACGCAGCGCGAGTGTCTTCGGCAGTTCCGTTTTGCCGGGTGCCTCGTCGCAATCGGTCGCCAGAACGCGATCCGGCGTCAAACCGATTTGGGCGAGGAGTTGCAGGCGGCGCGGCGAGGCCGAGGCGAGAATGAGATAAGTCACGCGAAAACTCGCTTCGAGAGGATCTCTCGACTTCTAGACGGGCAGGGCCGGCGAATCCACCCGTAACGGGTCCTTCCCCATGGCGGCCGGCTCAGAATCTGTCTAGTATATTTGACACTTGGTCGGGAGCTCCACAGCTCCTCCCCCGAAAGATGCGTCCATGCCCCAGAAGGCCCTTCAGCTATCCTTGGCTATGTTTGAAACGAGTATCGCCGCAAGCGTCACAATTGCTGCCCGCTGGCCGATCCTGTGGCAGACCATGCATGCGCCCAGCCACACCTCGCTCGCCGAGACAAGGCTGATGGTAGATGAGAAGGTCGCAGCTCTCGTGGAAGGCGCTTTCGCCGTCCAGCTCGCGAGCTTCGCTTTTGCCGGGCAGATGGCGCGCGGAGAAGTTCGTCATGCGGGCGATGTCATGAAAGCTGCGACCGATGCGATGCAGGCTGCGCTAAAACCCGCGCGCCGCCGCATTGTCGCGAACGCAAAGCGACTGACTGGGATCTAATTAAGCGCTCGGCGATTGGTTAGACGGCTCGGCCGCGCGGCGCGCGCGGTCTTCGCGCTCTTTCTTATGATAATTCTGCACACCAAATGGTATCAGCACCAAATAGGCAACCGACATAAGTGTGAGCATTTCAAGCGTGTATGTCGCTAACAATCCGGCAATGAAAACAACACCGCCAAAGAGTGGGACCACCCATTCGCGCGGCACGCGCGATCCAAATGACTTACCGGCATAAGTGGGTATGCGGCTTACCATCATAAAGGCAACGAAAAGCACGTAGAGCGCCTCGAGAGCACTCGCCCCGCTGGGACGCGCCATTCCAAGCAGATAAAGATAAAGCGGCAACAGCACGATCAACGCACCGGCGGGGGCAGGAATGCCCACGAAGAAATTCTTCTTCCATTCCGGCCGTGTCGGATCGTCGACCATGACATTGAAGCGCGCAAGACGGAGCGAGGCCGCAATCGCCAATAGTAACGCGACGAGCCAGCCGAAGGATTTGAGATCGTTCAAACCGTATTGATAGAGAATAAACGCGGGCGCGACACCGAAGGAGAGAAAATCGGCAAGGGAATCTAGCTCGGCTCCGAAACGCGATGTGCCCTTCAACAGCCGTGCAAGGCGCCCATCAAGCCCATCGAGGATGGCAGCCAGCAGAATAAAGCCGACCGCGCTCTCGAAACGACCCTCGACCGCCATACGCATGGCGGTAAAGCCTGCACACAGCGACAGAAGCGTCACAAGGTTGGGCAACAAGACACGCAGGGGCACCGGCTTAAAGCGGCGCGGGCGCGGTTCGTCACCAGGCTCGAAGGGTGGAAACAGATCAGTCATAAAGCCAGTATAGCACAGGCCTCAGATGGCCCGGTAGCGGCGCGGCGCGACTTCGGTCCCGAGCGGGGTTGCAATTACAGTCTCTCCAGCAACGGCACGCTGGCCGACCCCGACTAGCGGGATCACGCCCTCGGGCAGATAGACATCGACCCGCGAGCCGAACCGGATGAGGCCAAAACGCTCGCCCTGCCCGATCGTCTGGCCGGTCCGGACCCAGCCTACGATGCGACGCGCGATGAGCCCGGCGATCTGAACGACGCCATACCGACCGGCGCCTGTATCGATCACAAGCCCGTTACGCTCATTATCGTCACTGGCCTTGTCGAGCTCGGCATTCAGAAACAGGCCGGGACGATAGGCGATGTTATCAATCCGCCCCGTGACCGGGGCGCGGTTCACATGGCAGTCGAACACATTCATGAAGATCGAAATGCGGGTCAGCGGCTCGTTCGAGAGACCCAATTCGGCGGGTGGGATCACGGCGGCAATCATCGAGACGCGGCCATCGGCAGGCGAAACCACAAGCCCCTCACCCTCGGGAACGGTTCTTTTAGGGTCCCGAAAGAAATAGGCGCACCAAGCGGTCAGGATCGCACCGACCCAGCCCAATGGCGACCACACCCAAGACAATAGCAAAGCGGCCACGGCAAAGGCCGCAATGAACTTCCAACCCTCACGATGGATCGGGGCTAGGCCTTGGCGGATCGAGGAGACGATGGTCATGAGCACTCCGGTCATAAGGTCCGCAGGGGATGACATCCCCGGCGGGTGGCGTCAATCAGCTCTTCAGGCGATCGTAACCCGAACGCTGTCGCCCTCAGCCTCGCGGGCACGTTTTAGGGTCTCGCGCGCCTCATCGGCTTCACGCTGCCGGTTCCACAGCGCAGCATAGACGCCGTCTGCGGCAAGGAGCTGATCGTGATGCCCACGCTCAACAATGACACCGCGGTCAATGACAAGTATCTCGTCGGCATTGATCACGGTCGAAAGCCGGTGAGCGATCACCAATGTCGTGCGGCCGCGTGAAATTTTTTCGAGCGCATCCTGAATTTCTTTTTCGGTGAAACTGTCGAGCGCAGAAGTTGCCTCATCCAGCAGCAAAACGGGCGCGTCCCGAACAAGCGCGCGGGCGAGCGCA
>JAIYCE010000068.1 GCA_027488155.1 Hyphomicrobiales bacterium
AGCGAGGACGGACGACAAGGCGCGGATCCCGTTGCGATGGCGCGTTGTGATCCGAACTGAGGCCAGCGTCAACGGCAGGGCGGGTATGGCCGCTCTGCGCCTCAGATGACAGTCTGGCCCCTGCCATGCTAGCCAGCGGAACGGTTACCCCTCTGGAATCGCACACTTTATGGCCCAAGCCGCTGACCCTGACCGCGCACCGCACGCAAAAGCCGATGTTTCAACCGCCATGCGGCTCGAAGCATTCGGGTTCCGCATCGTCGCAGGGTTTGCCAGATTGCTCCCACTCGATGTCGCCTCGGCGCTTTCCGGCTCCATCTGGCGGGCCATTGCCCCTTGGCTACGACGCGATAAGCGCGCGATGAAACAAATCGCGATGGCCCTGCCTGAAATTCCGGCACAGGAGCGGCGCCAGATCATCAACCGAATGTGGCGCAATCTGGGGCGCAATTTCGGCGAGGCATTCCATTTGGATCGCATTAATGCCGATCCAGCGCGCATATCGCTCAAAGCCTCCTCCGCAACTTTGGATCGCCTCAGAACGCTCGACAAACTTGTTGTAGTCAGTCTGCACTCCGGCAATTGGGAGGTCGCTTCCCTTGCCTTCGCGCAAGCCACGAGCATTCCCGTGACAGGCATCTATCAACGCTTGAAGAACCCGATCGTTGATGCCGATGTGGTTGCCATGCGTCAACGCTTCTATCCGCTCGGATTATTTCCAAAGGGTAAGGACGCGCTGGTGAAGATGATCCGCACCGTCAAGAACGGGGCTGCTGCGGCGCTGCTCGCTGATCTGCGTGACTATCGCGGCGTGAACGTTTCTTTTTTCGGACATCCTGCGCCGTCATCGACAATTCCCGCGATCATTTCGTTGTCGCAAGACGCTCCAATCCTCATTGGCCGTGTAATCCGCAAGGCAGGTGTGTATTTCGATTGCGAATTCGAATTGATGCATTTCGAGCCAACGGGCGATCGCGATAAAGACGTTGTCGCGCTCACAGCACAAATTCAGGCGCAGTTTGAGCATTGGATACGCGAATATCCTGATCAGTGGATGTGGGCGCATCGGCGCTGGGGTTAAAACATGCGGCCCTATCAACTTGACCCTCTCTTTGCCGGTGTTAGCGCATTGCCGGGTATTGGGCCGAAAACAGTTCCGCTCTATGACAAGCTCCTCGGCGACCATGGTCATGGTGCAAGACTGATCGATTTTCTGTTTCATCTTCCGACAGGTGCCATCGACCGTCGCCTCGCGCCAACGATTGCACAAACGGAAATCGACAGTCCGCTCGTCGTCAAGGTTCGTGTCGAACAGCATCGCCCGCCGCCACCGGGTCGCCGCCGCGCACCCTTCCGTGTTTTGGTCGGCGACGAGACGGGCGACGTCACACTCGTTTTTTTCAATGCGCCGCCGGGACGGATCGAAAACCTGCTGCCGCTTGGTGCCGAGCGCTATATCGCTGGCACGATAGAACTTTACGATGGAATGCGGCAGATGACGCATCCCGATCGCGTATTAGATGCGGAAGCTTATAGAAAATTGCCACGTTTCGAGCCGGTCTATGGATTGACTCATGGCTTGTTCTCGAGCGGCGTTCAACGAGCGGTGAACGAAGCACTGAAACGTTGTCCCGAACTGCCGGAATGGCAGGATCCGGCTTGGCTGGCCAAACAAGGTTGGCCCTCGTTTCGGGATTCGCTGGCGCATATTCATCGCCCCGACTCGTTGATGGTGCTCGGCCCCGATTCTCTAGCACGGCAGAGGCTCGCCTATGATGAATTACTCGCGGGGCAATTAGCACTCTTGATCGTGCGCCAATCCATGACGAAAGCGAAAGGTATCGCACGCGTTGGCAATGGCCGGATCGAAGCGAAAATCATCGCTGCTCTACCCTATACTCTCACCGGCGCACAAAACGCAGCGCTTGCCGACATCAAAAGCGACCTTGCCGCATCAGACCGGATGCTGCGCCTCGTGCAAGGAGATGTAGGATCAGGCAAGACGATCGTAGGCCTTCTGGCGATGGCAGCTGTCGTGGAGGCTGGCCATCAGGCCGCCTTGATGGCCCCGACGGAAATTCTGGCCCGCCAACATTACGAACGATTGAAACCACTTTGCGACGTTGCGGGTCTCAGAATCGTTTTATTGACGGGTCGCGAAAAGGGTCAGTCACGCGCCACTGCGCTCAACGGCCTGCTCGGCCCTATCGATATCGCGGTCGGCACCCATGCGCTTTTTCAAGATGACGTGGCCTTTCGCGATCTCGGCCTCGCTGTCATTGACGAGCAACATCGCTTTGGGGTGCATCAAAGACTGGCGCTGGGACGCAAGGGCGATGCCGTTGATATGTTAGTGATGACGGCGACGCCCATTCCGCGCACACTCGTTCTGACCTATTTCGGCGATATGGAAGTCTCATCTTTACGCGAAAAGCCGGCAGGCCGGCAACCGATCGATACGCGCATCATCGCGATCGACCGGATCGACGAGGTTGTGCGTGGCGCCGAGCGAGCCATCGCGCAAGGGCAACGTATTTATTGGGTCTGTCCCCTCGTCGAGGAAAACGAAGAACTCGATCTCGCCGCAGCGGAAGAACGCTTTGCCGATTTACAATCGCAATTCGGCAGCAAGGTTGGGCTTGTTCACGGAAAGATGAAGGGCAAAGACAAGGATGCCGCCATGGCGGCCTTTGCGCGCGGCGACACACAAATTCTTGTCGCGACGACGGTGATTGAAGTGGGCGTTGATGTCCCAGAAGCCACCATCATCATCATCGAACATGCCGAACGTTTTGGTCTTGCACAATTGCACCAATTGCGTGGCCGCGTCGGGCGTGGAGCGGGTCGGTCTACATGTCTTCTGCTCTACAAAAGCCCTTTGGGTGAGGTCGCGCGTGCGCGGCTCGAGACGATGCGTGAGACGGAAGACGGTTTCATCATCGCCGAACAGGATTTGAAATTACGCGGAGAAGGCGATGTCTTGGGAACACGGCAATCAGGTATGCCGGGTTTCCGTCTCGCCATCCCCGAAAAGCATGGCGAATTACTGGCGGCTGCACGCGACGATGCCAAACTGATTTTGGCGCGCGACCCAAAGCTCGAAACAGAACGCGGACAGTCACTCCGCAACCTGCTCTATCTGTTCGAGCGGGACGCAGCGATGCGCCTGATGCGAGCTGGCTGATTAACTGCCAGCCTTTTCCTCATCACGCACACCAGCCTCATGGGCTAGCGCCTTCAGCTTTTGCTGCTGTTCATCGGGCGTGATCAATCCTGCCGACATCACGATCTTGGCTGCATCCTCGACCGTGATCTTCAGTTCGATAATGTCCTTGCGCGGCAGATAGAAAAAGAAGCCTGTCGTTGGGTTCGGCGTACAGGGCAGGAAGCAAGAGACATAAGCATCCCGTTCCGGCAGCGCCTCACTGATCGAGCCTTGCGGCGGGCCCGAGAGAAACACAATCGACCACATACCCGGACCGGGAAACTGCACCAACGCTGCGGTTCGGAAAGAAGAGCCTTGTTGGGAGAAGACAGTCTCGAAAATTTGCTTCATGCCGCGATAAAGACTGCGGACGACCGGCATCCGCCCGAGCAGAAGATCGGAGACGTCAAGCAATGAACGCCCAACGATACTCGCGGTCAAAAATCCAAGAATTGTAAGCCCGATGAAAGCAATCAGAAGACCGAACCCGGGAATGTTGAGCGGCAAATCGGTGTATTGGCTCGACGGGAGCCAGGGCTTCACCCAACCATCGACCAGGTTGATGAACCACCACGTGATGTAGAGCGTGATGGCCAAAGGCCCCGCCACGACAAGCCCAGTCAGAAAATAAGCACGCAGCCTTTGCCCGAAGGATGCCTTGGGCGTCTCCGGCGGCGGGGTAATCAACGGGATCGTGTTCGGTTCTGTCATAGCCATTTGGAAATTGAGCTTAGCCCGACTTCCTTACTCTACCGTGACCGATTTCGCGAGGTTTCTCGGTTGGTCGACATCCTTGCCGAGCAGAAAAGCTGTCCAATAGGCCAGGAGCTGTACCGGCACCGCATAGGGAATGGCCGCAAAATCGGACGCCATCCCCGGCATAGCGATCAACGCTATACCGTCGAGGCCGCTCTGTTCGGCTGCCTGATCCTCCGCGATCAGGATGATGTTGCCCCCACGCGCCGCCACTTCCTGCATATTGGAGATGGTTTTCTCATAGAGCGGATCGTGCGGAGCGATCACGATGACCGGCATCTTCTCGTCGATCAGGGCGATAGGCCCATGCTTCAGCTCGCCAGCTGCATAGGCTTCCGCATGAATGTAGGAGATTTCTTTGAGCTTGAGCGCGCCCTCTTGCGCCAGAGGATAGGCCGGGCCGCGACCAATGTAGAGTACATCCGTCGCCTTAGTCAGGCGCTGGGCAATATCGCGGATCGACGCTTCGCGATGCAGCGCTTCCGAGATGCGCCCGGGCGTCAAAATCAGCTCGTTGACGAGGCGTGCGGCCTCCTCCTTGCTGAGCGTACCGCGGTCGACACCGGCCGCAATCGCAAGACAGGCCAAGACCGCTAACTGACACGTAAACGCTTTTGTAGAGGCAACGCCAATCTCAGGCCCGCTCAAGATTGGCGCAACGATGTCACTCTCGCGCGCTATCGTTGATGTCGTGACATTAACGACGCTCAATATAATCTGGTGGCATTGTTTAGCATAGCGGAGTGCTGCGAGTGTGTCGGCGGTCTCACCGGATTGAGACAGAAATATCGCAAGCCCTTTTTCCGGAAGAGGCGCTTCCCGATAGCGAAATTCTGACGCGACATCGATCTCGACCGGCAGCCGCGCATAACGCTCAAACCAATATTTGCCAATATAACCTGCGAGATAGGCGGTGCCGCAAGCTGAGATCGTCAAACGCGTTAAATCTTTCCACGCAAAAGGCAAGGTGAAGGGCAGCGCCACTTTGGCCCTCGTCATGTCAAGATAATGGGCGAGCGTACGCCCGACAGCTTCGGGCTGTTCGTGGATTTCCTTTGCCATGAAATGGCGATGATTGCCTTTGTCAACGAGAAAGGCACCGGCACTCGTCTTCTGCTTCTTCCGTAGAACCTGTACGTTATTTGCATCCCGATATTCAGCTTCTGCGCGGTTTAAGACAACCCAATCACCATCGTCGAGATATGTTATTGTGTCGGTAAAGGGTGCCAATGCCAATGCATCTGAACCAAGATACATTTCGCCATCGCCATGACCAACTGCAAGAGGTGCACCTTGGCGCGCACCAATCATAAGGTCAGGCTCACCTTCGAAGATAAATGCAAGCGCAAACGCGCCGCGCAATTGTGGCAAGGCACGTGCAACGGCCATGCGCGGATCATTGGTCGTGGCCAGCTCGCGCGTGACAAGTTGAGCGACGACTTCAGTATCGGTTTCGGTCTTGAAAACAATGCCCTCGGCTTCCATCATCTTCCGCAATTCGCGAAAATTCTCGATGATGCCGTTATGCACAACAGCCAGCTTATCTGTCGCATGCGGATGCGCATTGTTCTCAGTCGGTTTGCCATGGGTCGCCCAGCGTGTGTGACCAATGGCAATCGTGCCGTTGAGCGGATGAGACTCAAGTTTCGTGGCGAGATTGCGCAGCTTGCCTTCGGCACGCAGCCGCGTGATGTGACCATCCTCAAGCGTAGCAACACCGGCGGAATCATAGCCCCGATATTCAAGCCTTTTAAGAGATTCAATCACCAGTGGCGCGGCCTTTTCACGACCGAGAATGCCGACAATGCCACACATGGAATGTCACCCCTTCAAAAATCCGCCTTCTGGATAGAAGGCCGTACAGAACAGCTCAAATCAACTTCCGTGTCGGAATGTAACGACAATCAGGCCTTGTCCTTGCCTTTGGATGCACGGAATCGTTTTGCCCACCCATCTCGCGTGACTTGACGACTACGCGCCACTGCCAGTGCGTCGGCCGGTACATTGTCGGTGATCACAGAGCCAGACCCGACATAAGCCCCATCGGCAATCGTCACCGGTGCGATGAGTGATGAGTTCGATCCAATGAAAGCGCCCGCACCGATCTCTGTACGAAACTTGCCAAAACCATCGTAATTGCAAGTGATCGTTCCTGCGCCAATGTTCGCATCAACGCCGACGCTGGCATCGCCAATGTAGCTCAAATGGTTGACCTTCGCTCCCATTCCAATTTTGGCATTTTTCGTTTCAACGAAATTGCCAACCTTCCCACGTGCCGCAATCTCGCTCCCCGGACGCAGGCGGGCAAACGGGCCGATCTGTGCTGCATTCCCGATCGACGTGCCTTCGATATGGCTGAAGGCATGAATCGTAACATTATCGGCGATCGACACATTCGGCCCGAACACCACATGAGGCTCGATCATGACATCGCGACCAACAATTGTATCGGCCCAGAAATAAACCGTCTCCGGCGCAATTAAGGTTGCGCCATCCCGCATCGCCTTCTCACGCAGCCGTGATTGCATGGCCGCTTCGGCCTGAGCGAGTTGAACGCGGTCGTTGACGCCCATGACTTCGGCCTCATCGGCGATAACGGTACCAGTTTTGCCACCATCGGCGCGCGCAAGCGCAACGAGGTCAGTCACATAATACTCCATTTGCGCATTATCATTTTTCACGCGCTTTAAAAGCGGCACAGCCTGCTGCGCATCGACGGCCATTAAACCGGCATTACAAAGCGTAACAGCGCGTTCGGCCTCGGTCGCATCCTTATGCTCACGAATGGCCATAAGCGTATCTCCATCCATGAGGATGCGCCCATATCCGGTAGGATCACGCGCCTCAAAGCCAAGGGCGGCGATTGTTAAGCCGGCCGCGAGCGCACCCCGCAGGCTGGCAAGTGTCTTTGCCGCGATGAGCGGTGTGTCCCCAAACAGGATAATGCAGTCTTCGATGCCCGCCTTCGCCGCATCGGCGATCGCACTTTCAGCCGCGAGAACGGCATGGGCCGTTCCCTTGCGCTCGGTCTGGACACAAACGATGGCATCCGGACGGATCGACCGCGCATAGGCGGCGACATCGTCACGGCCTGGGCCAACGACCACAATCAAACGTTCAGCATCGGCGGCGGCAAGGATGACATGGCCCAGCATCGGACGGCCTGCGACAGGATGCAGAACCTTCGGGATGGCAGAACGCATCCGCGTCCCCTCCCCGGCTGCGAGGATCACGGCAACAAGACGGCGCGACGTTGCGGTCATGGTCGGACTCACCCTTTGGAACGATGGTTGGTCGGGCACTGAATGCCCCCAGTTCGCGTTCTAGACGTTCGGCGCACAGGATGACCAGCCCGGCTGCGCGCCTGGATCAGCCGGCGCCGTATAAGCCGTTAAGCTTTTTCGGAAACAGGGTTGATAAAGCATGACTTTCCCCCTCGCCAGAGGTCCGGGATGTGCTATTGAGGCAAGTATTCCAGATGCCTAAACCTTGGGCGCTGGGGTGCAAATGGGCCGGGCTACCGGTCGGGTCGCATTCCTTTCCAAAGTTGATTCGATGGCCGGCGCCATTTCGCCTTTACCCGCCCCCGGCTTTGATCCGGACCGCCGCGCGGCATTGCGGATTGGCATCGGCGCGTTTGCCAGCGCTTTGGCCGGGCCCGCTTTCGCGCAAAGCTTTGCAACGACCGCTATCCAACAAACGCTTGGCGACGGGCAAAAATTTTCACCGTCGCTCGTCATCGATTTGGCGCGCTTGTTGTCGAGACGCCCCTACACACCGCCGCCGACCGACCTGCCCGATCCGCTCAGCAATCTCAACTACGAAGCCTATATTGGTATTCGCGCGCTACCTTCGGCGCAAATCTGGTCTGGCGAGAACCGGCCCTTCGTTGTCGAGCCATTGCATCGCGGCTACGCTTTTCAGGCTCAGGTGACGCTCTTCGTCGTCGAGGATGCGACGATCCGGCGGGTTATTTATGATCGATCAAAATTCGATTACGGCAGATTGCAGCCACCCGCCACGCTTCCAGATCTCGGCTTTTCTGGCTTTCGCGTGCTCGGCGATTCGCAGAACGGAAAAATGCGCGAAGTCGGAATCTTTCAAGGCGCAACCTTCTTCCGCTCCTCTGCGCGTTATCAGAATTTGGGCGTTATGGCGCGTGGGCTCACGTTAAAAGCAGGCGACAGCAAGGGGGAAGAATTCCCGGCCTTCCGCGCCTTCTGGATCGAGCAACCGGCGCAAGCGAGCGACAATCTCGTTGTCCACGCGCTGCTCGATAGCGAGAGTGTGACAGGTGCTTATCGCTTCATTCTGCGCGCGAGCGATGTTTCTATTATCGATACAGAAATTACGCTCTTTGCGCGCACGCCGGTCGACAATGTCGGTCTTGCCGGAATGACGTCGACCTACTTTTTTGGACCTAATACGCGTCGCAATAATGACGATCCACGCCCAGCTGTTTTCGAATCGTCGGGCTTGTCGATCCATAACGGCAATAAGGAATGGATCTACCGACCCCTGAACAATCCGGATATGCTGCAGATATCAAGCTTCGTCGATCCCTCGCCGAAAGGTTTCGGGCTTGTGCAGCGTTTGCGTGATTTCCGCGATTTTCGCGATGGCGACCAGAATTTCGAACGTCGTCCCTCCCTGTGGATCGAACCCATCGGCGAATGGGGCCAAGGCATGGTGCAGCTGATCGAGATTCCGACCGAGAACGAGATCAACGACAATGTCATCGCCTATTGGCGGCCGAAGCAGGGCTTGCAACCGGGCACTGAAACCTTCTTCGCCTATCGGCAGTTTTGGAGCTGGCAACCGCCGGACCGGCCCGATCTAGCGATTGTTACCGAAACGCGGACTGGGTCAGCCGGGGGGCGCCGCCGCCGCTTCATGGTCGATTTCGTTGGCGAGGCCTTCAAACAGCCCCAATTGCTCGTCGACATGAAACCTGTATTAGGAGCCTCTCCGGGGCAGGTATCGGGCTTGCGTCTATGGACCTATCCGGAGCAAAAATTGGTGCGCGTCGGATTCGTGCTTGATCCGGGCGGGGAGAACGCAAGCGAGTTGCGTCTTCTCCTGGAATCAAACGGCAGGCCGCTGACGGAAACATGGCTCTATCGCTGGACGCCTTGACGCAAGACCGCGCAAGCCAAGATGGTGCCGGTGGGGTGGAACGCACCCCGGCCGACGCGCCTGCCCTGCCGCCTGAAAATCGTCTCGATATGCCGGTGCAATCCTTGCGTCGTTTCGGCCCGGCCGAGGTGCGCAAACCAGTACGGCCCTATCGCCCCCCCTACCTATCCCGTCTCTTCGTGTTCGGTGGCGGATTGGCCTTGACCGGTTGGGGCGCGTTCGAGATGTACCGGGTCGTTTCGGTTTCGTCCGTCACACTGTTGCAGTGGGCGCTGCTCGTTCTCTTCACGATCAATTTTTCATGGATCGCGATTGCGTTCACGAGTGCAATCGTTGGCTTCATCGGCGAGATCCGCCGTAAGCCAGCACCTCCTCTGCCTCCGCATCTCAAAGCACGGACAGCCGTTTTGTCGCCGGTGTACAATGAAGCGACGGCGCGGGTTTTTGCCTCCCTTTATGCCATGATCGAGGACATCGAAGCGACAGGGCAAATCGCGCATTTCGATTTCTTCATCCTGTCCGATACAACTCAGCCCGATGCGTGGATCGCTGAGGAGCGTGCATTCCGCGACCTGCGCGCGCGGCTTGCTGGTCGCGCTCAGGTCTTCTATCGGCACCGCCCCAAAAATATCGGACGAAAAGCCGGCAATATCGAGGACTTTGTAACGCGATGGGGTGGTTCTTACGCGCATATGCTCGTGCTCGATGCAGACAGCCTGATGACGGGCCATTGCATTGTTTCGCTTGCCGCGGCGATGGAGGCGGATCCCGATTCAGGTATCATTCAATCGCTTCCGCTCATCATCAATCGCAACACTCTGTTTGCCCGGTTGCAACAATTTGCGGCCCGCTTCTACGGCCCTATCATCGCCACCGGCCTCGCGATCTGGTCGGGGCGTGACGGTAATTATTGGGGCCATAATGCGATCATCCGCACGCGTGCCTTTGCCGATCATTGCGGGATGCCGACCTTGTCGGGCAAGCCGCCCTTCGGTGGACATATTCTCAGCCATGATTTCGTCGAAGCCGCTTTGATCCGTCGCGCAGGCTGGTCGGTTTACATGTTGCCTGACTTGCAAGGGTCTTACGAAGAAAGCCCGCCCTCCCTGATCGATCTCGCCACGCGCGATCGGCGTTGGTGTCAGGGCAATCTGCAGCATACGCGGGTCATCGGTACAGCCGGACTTAAACTGGCGACACGGCAGCATTTCGCAACCGGCATCATGTCCTACCTTGCTTCGCCGTTTTGGCTCTTGCAGCTCATTGTCGGCATCATGCTGGTGTTACAGACGCGTTATGTGCGGCCGGAATATTTTACAAAGGAGTTTTCGCTTTTCCCAGCATGGCCGCGCTTCGATGCTGAACGCGCGCTGCAATTATTCGGCATCACGATGCTGATTCTCCTTGCGCCGAAATTTTTCGGTCTTTTGTTGGCTTTGTTCCGTCAAGCAGAAAGGCGCGCCGCAGGTGGCGGATTTCTGCTGATTGCGTCCGCACTGATCGAGATCATTGCGTCGGCCTTACTGGCGCCCATTCTGATGGTGATCCAGTCGGGGGTGGTCATCCAGATTGTGCTCGGACGGGATGCAGGCTGGAACCCACAGCGGCGCGACGACGGTTCAATTCCCTTCCGCGACATCGTCCGGCGGCATCGTTTGCAAACTGCTTTTGGCGTTCTCACCGGCGTGTCGGCGTTCCTGCTCGCGCCATCGCTCGCCGGTTGGATGTCGCCCACCATCATCGGCCTCGTTCTGGCGATCCCGATCTCGGCGGCGTCGGGCATGTTATCCATCGGCTTGGCACTCAAACATATGGGCCTACTGGTGACGCCTGAAGAAGCCTCGCCGCCTCCTATTGCGACACGTGCCAATGCGCTGATGCGTGAATTCTCAGCCATGGGCTTGGATGACGACAACGGCCTGCGTGCCCTTCACGCCGATGAGGCACTCAGGCATTTCCACATCGCCGAATTGCCAGCCGGCGAACCGCGCAAGCGCGGCGCCGTGCAACCTGAGCGCGCCATTGCCGAAGCCCGCATCCGTGATGCCGAGAGCGCCGACGATGTGATCGCTTTTATCCAACCGAAAGAGGCAATGGTGCTACTGGGCGACCGTGGCCTCATTGCCATGTTTGCGCAATTGCCAGAACACAGCACCGCAGCCTAACTCACCGATCAGGTTTATTGGGCTGATTTTTGCGTCAGGTCTTGGCAAACACCGGTTTTGCCTCCCCGATCGGCAGTGGGCCTATGGCCCATTTCCTCGCCTTTTCCGTCAGGGGGCCTTTAAGGGTCGGTTATCCGGCCCCTTTTTCACCATTCCCAGCCAAATCTGCGCAGAACGGGTCCTATAGCCTTGACCCCCCGCCGCAACGCGGATAGCACGGGGCCGCGAAGTCAGAGCGCGTAGCTCAGTCGGTAGAGCAACTGACTTTTAATCAGTAGGTCCTGGGTTCGAATCCCAGCGCGCTCACCACTTTCTATAGTTTGCGAACAACGCTTTTTTCTTATCGGCAAGACGGATGTCGGGGATCCGATGAGCTGAGATTGCGGCCGGGCGATCGGCATCCTGCAAGAGCAAGTCTATTCGTTATCCCAGCTCGGGTGCTTGATTTGCCGTTTGCATCCCAAAGCGAGCCGTTCAACACAAGCGAACATTGAATCGTGACGGCGCGTCGAAATCACCAGACACGCCTTTTATCCCGTTGCTCATGCCGCAAGCACAGCTCAGGCTTGCCGATCTTACCCTGCGCAGAATCGTTTGGTTTCAGCACGCCGCAATTGCGCAGATTGACTTTCCCTTACGTTATGGAACGATCTCGTTGTTTAGCGTGGGAGGTGTGAATGGAAATGCCACTGACTTTGGTTGCTGCAACCTGTGTCATCCTTACCGTTGCTGGCTGCGCTCCCCGACAGGCACAGCGCACAATAGCCGAGATGCCCAGCAATATGGTCTGGGCGCGCGCCGATGGGCAACGGATGGCGGGTAATCCCACTCTGACCCGGCAGGGACAAGCCGATTTGCAGCAATGCCGGGCGCTGGCTTCAGTCAATGGAAAGGAAGCCCAATACGATCTCAAGCTCTTGAATGGATGCATGACCTCGCGGGGCTATGTCGAACGCGCACTTTAAACGCGTGCGCTCAATCTTTCACGAGAAGGAGATTTGTTCACGAAAAGGAGACTTGCCTCAGCCCCGGTTAGCGTGATGTTGTCGCCGCACTTGGGAGGCTGGCATGAACGCTGAGGGTTTGGGTCGCGAACTGGAAGGCCTTCTCGTCGTATCCATCGAGCAAGCGGTTGCAGCTCCTTATTGCGGCTTGCTCTTGGCGGATGCGGGCGCGCGCGTCATCAAAGTTGAACGCAAAGAAGGCGATTTCGCCCGCGCCTATGATCGGGCCGCGAAGGGGCACAGCGCTTATTTCGTCTGGCTCAATCGCGGAAAGGAATCCATCGTTCTCGATATTGAGGACGCGACGGATCAAGCACTGCTTCAACGCATTCTTCGCAAAGCGGATGTCCTGATCCAAAACCTCGCACCCGGCGCGCTCGAAAAGCGCGGGTTTTCAGGCGAAATTCTGCGCCAAACGAATCCGGGTCTCATCACCTGCGAGATCACAGGATATGGCCGCACCGGCCCGATGGCCGCGATGAAGGCTTACGATCTTCTGGTGCAGGCGGAGACGGGCCTCTGCTCCATTACCGGGACGCCGGACGGTCCGGCTCGCGTTGGCGTTTCTGTCTGCGACATCGCAACAGGTTTGACCGCGTTCTCGGCGATCCTGCGCGCTTTGTTGCTCCGGGCGAAAACCGGGCGCGGCATCGATTTATCCATCGCGATGTTTGACGTGCTCGCTGACTGGATGAACGTGCCGCTGCTCTATCAGCGCTATGCAGGGCGAGCGCCGCAACGGATCGGCGTCGCCCATGCCACGCTGGCTCCCTATGGCCTCTACAAGGCCGGAGATGGCAAGGCCCTGCTGATTGCTGTCCAGTCGAACCGCGAATGGCTGCAATTATGTCAGACGGTGCTTGCGCAACCGGAGCTTGCGGACGATCCACGTTTCCGGACCAATGAGGAGCGCTGCGCTAACCGGCCTGCCATGGATGCCATCATCGATGCTGTGTTTGCCGAGTATGACCGCGACGCGCTCATTCAGGCTTTGATCAAGGCGCGCATCGCCTGCGCCCGGTTGAGTTCTGTTGCGGATCTCGAAGCCCATCCGCATCTTGCCGCACAACTCGCCGCAATCGGTGACGAGACGATTGCTCTGGCTGATCTGCCCGTAGGAAGGCGCGCCGGTCGACCGCAGCGCGTTCCCACGCTTGGGGAAGACAGCGCACGCGTCCGTTCTGAGTTTGCCGGATAAACCGAGTTTCAATAACCCAAAACGGGCGTGCGGCTCGGCCCGTAGCGGGCCGAAGAACCATAATGGACGAATTGACCATTTGGGCGGCTATGCGACAAGTTGAACCTAAGAGCCGGAGTCGGCCGTTTGGGTAAAGATTTGATGTCGGATAAACGGACAGATGACGAACTGCGAGGCGATGAACGTCAGGACATTCTAGAGGTCGAACGCTCGACCCGAAATGTCTACGATCTCCTCGAACGAATAAGGTCGGCCGGCGATCTGACAACTGAAGACGCCCTGATCCTGATCTATATCTTAAAACTCAATCTTTGGATTGATGGGCCAGCTCAGGTCACATTAAGGCCCGTTTCGATCGCCGATATCGGACAGGCGCTTCAGATTTCGCGGGAGACGGCGCGACGCAAGGTTCTGGCCTTGCAGGAAAAAGGCCTCGTCGTTCGGACGTCGTCGGGTGTTCTCGTCGAAAACATCGGCGCGCTGTTCACAAAGAGCGCAAACGCCGCGTTGACGGACGCCTAGTCGGCGCGCGAGCGGGCAACGTGCCAGGCTGCCGCGATCACAATGAACATCGCAAGGACTTGATGGACGAGCGCGAGCGATAGTGGCACGGCGTAAATAAGCGTCATCACGCCAAGCGCGAATTGCAGCAGTACAAGACCCGCGATCAATGTTGTGCGCGCAGCAGCCGGACCGGCGGGCGAGAGGCCCCGCGCCTTCATGGCAGCGATTAAGGCGATGGCCAAAACCAGAAACGCGCCTATCCGATGGTTGAACTGCACCAAAGCGACGTTGTCGGCGAGATTCAGCATCCAAGGCGTCACAGCAAAGAGCGTTTCTTGCGAAGGCACAAAGCGGCCATCCATCAATGGCCAAGTGTTGAAAGTCAGTCCGGCGCGGGAGCCGGCGACCAGCGCACCAAGCGCGATCTGAACGAACACTACAGCCAGCACAGCCACAGCCCAGCCCCGTGAGGCGGAGCGGTCTATTTTGGGCAGTGGAGCGAAGCGGGCAGAGAATAGGGTCAGCAGCGCCAGAATAATGCTGGCCAGCTTGAGATGAAGCATCAGCTTAATGGGGGCGACCGACACCATGCCCGGCTTGAGGCCTGATGCGACCATGATCCAGCCGATCGTGCCTTGCAGCCCCCCAAGGCCGGCAATCATTATCGCCATCAAAAGCTCGCGCCCACGCAGGGCCCCTGTCAGCGCGAACCAGACAATCCCCAAGCCGAACACAACGCCAAGAAATCGTCCCAGTTGGCGATGTCCCCATTCCCACCAATAGATGAATTTGAACTCCGCTAATTCCATACCGGCATTGAGAAGTTCGTATTGTGGGCTGGCGCGATATTTGTCGAATTCGAGCTGCCAAGCCTGATTGTCGAGCGGCGGGATGGCCCCGGTCACGGGACGCCATTCCGTGATCGAGAGGCCCGAACCTGTGAGGCGCGTTGCCCCGCCCACCATCACCATCAACACGACAAGTCCAATCATCAGCACCAGCCAGCGCCGCACGGCGGCTCGGTTCGGGCTTTTGGCCGGATGAACTTCAGACAAGGTGGACGCAGAGGACATGACAGACATGGCTGACCTGATCGACGGATTGCGTCCGGACTGTTAAAGACTTGCCCGCGCTCCGGCAACGGGCGCGATTGCCGCAACAGCCCAGAAGTCACCCATGCGCCGCCGCACCCGCAAATTCTTCGGAGCCGTTTTCATTCTCGTCTTCGTCATCATCTATGCGCTTGTCACCATGGCTCTTGCGCAAGGACGGCTACAGGACGCCGACAAGATCTGGCAAAACCTCTATTATGTGGTTGCTGGGCTCGGATGGATTTTGCCCTTGATGCCGGTGATCAAATGGATGGAAAAGCCCGATCCCGAAGACGCCTAATCAGTCCATCAGTTTCAGAGCGTCAGCAAAGAAATCCGGCCCGCCGAAATTGCCCGATTTGAGCGCGATCAGCATGGGATAGCGGTTTCCGCTCGCCCACAAAACCGGAACGCCGGCCGCTATCTCCGGTCCGACGACGAAGCCTGGCACGCCAAGCCGGTCAACAACTGCACCCGATGTCTCACCGCCCGCCACCACCAGCCGGCGGACGCCTTTCTCCACCAGACGCTCGGCCAGATCGGCCATGGCCTGCTCGATTGCGTGGCCGATCTCCGCCTGTCCAAAGCGGCCCTGAAGCGCGCGGACCCGATCGGGCGTTGCGGTGCTGGCGATAAGAACCGGACCCTGTGGGAGGCGCTCTGCTGCCCAGACGACGATTTCGTCCAGATAGGCACCGCGTCGTTCCATCAAATCGGCGGGATCGAGCCGAAAGACGGGCATGATTTTTTCAGCCGCCGTGACCTGCCCGAGCGTGGCTTGCGAACAGCTTCCGGCGAGGCACGCCGCTGCACTCGGCGCCAACGGCACAAGCGCCGCCTCAGATGTGCCGCCGCGTCCGCGTTTAACGAAAGCCTGCGCCAATCCCAAGCCGAGACCGGATGCGCCAACCGACAAATGAGCGTCTGCTGCGACTTCACCGATAGGGCCGAGATCGGCATCGAAAACGGTGTCGACGATAACGGCACGCACGCCATCGCGCGCCATCTCTTTCATCCGCGCTTTGATGGGCGCTGCGCCCTTGGTGATCGTGGCTAAATCGACAAGGCCGATTTGATTTTTACTTTGCCGCTGCAGCACGCGCACAAGATTGGAATCGTGCATCGGATTAAGCGGGTGATCCTTCAACGGACTTTCATTAAGCGGTACATGGCCGACAAATAGATTGCCCATATAGACGGTGCGCTTCGTTTCTGGAAAAGCAGGCGTTACGATGATGCAATCGTCGCCGGTTTTTTCGAGCAGTGCATCCATCACCGGGCCGATATTGCCGCGATCGGTAGAATCAAAAGTCGAACAAATCTTGAACAAAATATGCGAAGCACCCTGCGCCTTGAGCCAAGCATAGGCTGCGAGCGACAGTGCAACTGCTTTTGTCGGATCAATAGAGCGGCTTTTCAGCGAAAGGACAACCGCATCGACATCGGGCAACCGATAATCGGCGGCAGGCACGCCAATCGTTTGCACGGTCCGCAAACCCGCTTTCTTCAACGTATTAGCGAGATCGGAAGCGCCCGTATAATCGTCAGCGATGCAACCCAGAACAATAGCCATAATGGTTTTCCTCAGCGCGGACGATATTCGGCAAACCAGCCGAGCCCGTCGACCGTGCCACCAGCGGGGATGTATTCGCAACCGATGAAGCCGTCGTAACCGAGCCGGTCGAGTTCGGCGAAAATGAAAGCGTCGTTCAATTCTTCGCTCATCGGCTCATGGCGTGACGGCACGCTTGCGATCTGAACATGCCCAATCAGCGGGAACATCGCGCGCATCGCCATCACAACATCGCCATGAATAATCTGACGGTGGAAGATATCGAATTGCAGTTTCACATTCGGCAGACCAAGTTCTTCGATCAACGCTGCGGTGAAGGGAAAATCATTCAGGAAATAACCGGGCATCCCGCGCGCATTGATCGGCTCAAGCAGAATGGCGACCCCATGCGGCGCAAAAAACTCTGCTGCCTTCTGTACCGAATTTTTATAGCTTGCGATCGCAAGCGGATTTTTTCGGTCCGCGAGCCCCGCCATCATGTGGATTTTTTTGACGCCTGTCGCTTTGGCGTAAGGCAACGCCGTCTTCAGTGCCGCATCGAAATCAGCCGTGCGCTCTGGCAATGCGGCGAGCCCACGCTCCCCCTTCGCCCAATCGCCGGGCGGCAGGTTAAACAAGGCTTGCGTGAGATTATTGCGCTGCAACCGTTCAGCGATTTCTTCAGCCGGAAACTCATAAGGAAAGAGATATTCGACTGCCTCGAAACCGGCGCGCGCCGCCGCATCGAAACGGTCGAGGAACGGCACTTCGTTGAACATCATGGACAGGTTGGCGGCAAAACGCGGCATTCTCGCTCACTCCCCAGCCGGGTCTTGTTGTTGGCGGCTTTGACGCCGCCTTGACCTCTGGCACTGTTTCACCGGATACCACCCCTCTCAGTCGGTTGGAAGGGTTCCGGGACAATGAGCGAGGCGAAACTGCGCGAGGCGATCTGCCGTTATGGCAAATCCCTTTACGATCGCGGCCTAACGCCGGGGTCGTCCGGGAACATCAGCCTCAGGCTAGACGATGGCGGCTGGCTCGTGACACCGACCAACGCCTCCCTCGGTTTTCTCGATCCGGCGACGATCTCTCGGCTCGATAGCAGTGGACGTCTCGTCTCTGGCGATGCGCCGACGAAAGAGATCCCGTTGCATAGTGCGCTCTATGAAACGCGGTCCTCGGCCCGCGCCATCGTGCATCTGCATTCCACCCATTCGGTCGCCGTCTCGATGCTACCGGAGATTGACCCGCGTGCCGTCCTGCCGCCGATGACCGCCTATTACCTAATGCGCGTCGGCGCGACCGCGCTCGTCCCCTATTATCGCCCCGGCGACCCTGCTGTTGCCGATGCGATCAAAGGCTTGGCAGGGCGTTATTCATCGGTGCTTCTCGCCAATCACGGCCCCGTCGTCGCGGGCGACACGCTCGAAGCCGCAGTTTATGCGACGGAAGAATTGGAAGAGACCGCGAAGCTTTATCTTTTGTTGCGTAATCTCAATCCGCGCTATCTCTCACCGCAACAAATTGACGATCTCGTGAAGCATTTCGGGCTGACGATTCCTGAACATCACGATCATGAGCATGAGCATTGAACAAAGGAAACCGATTGGTACTTCGGTCACCGAACAAGCCAAATGTACAAACTATTACTTTGTTCCGTTAAAGCACTTCAGCATGATCGCCTAGAATAAGGGCCGTCTTTTTCAATTGAGCCGCTTTCATTTTTTCGAGAAGTATAGCTGCTGACAGACTTGGGTGCCTTAATCGCAAGTGCATGGTTCGCAAGACCGAAACCGCCTGTTCGATGTCGAGCGAAACTGTATCGGCGATGAATTCATCAGCCGTCTTGACCTCTATATTCAGGCGATCCAGTGTTTTCGCCGGAAAGTCTTTGATGTTATCTGTCACAATCGTCGATGCTTGTGCTTTTACGGCAGCACCGAGCACGTGGAGATCACCCATATCGGGAATCTCAATACCAACAAGGAGCTCATAATCATAAATACATGCTTCCGGAAAAGCCTGTTTCATGCGGTAAATCTGTTCTGCAGCAAGCAAGTCGGGATGGTCGTGCCCCCGCAATCGGAGCAAACGGCCGATAGCCCGTTCCGTTTCTTGAAGAACTTCATTCGACCAAGCGATGCGGAAAAATTCAGCTTCGGCAAGAGACAACAATATATTCCGCTTCAGAACTCCCACCAGCACGCACGCATCGATGAAGGCTGTGTAGCGCTTTGCGAACACGCCTAGAGGCTCTCCCCATCCACCAGAGCCAACTCAGACAGAATTTCTCCACGCCGCTGATCACGGCGTTTTCTGTATGCGAAAAGATCTTCCGAACGGATACGACGATGACGCCCGACACGCATGAAAGGCAATTCCTGCGATTCCAAAAGGCCTATCAAATAAGGACGCGATACATTCAGAATGTCGGCAGCCTGTTGCGTGCTTAACATTTTGCCCACAGGCAGCAAGGTCACGGCATCACCGCGACCGACGTGATTCAAAAGCTCAATCAAGAGCGAGGATAATGCGGGCGTAAGCGTAATCTCTGCCGGTTTGCGTTCTCCTTCACCAAGGACACGCAAGGTTTGATCGCTCTCGCCGCGCGCAACGAGAATCGAGCGCAGTTGTTGCGCCGTTTCTTGCTCTTTCTTGGTTGGAAGGCGTAAATCCTGCGCCAGAAAAGTCATGGGGAGCGCTCCTTCTCAAGAGCCATCATGCCCACTTTTCGAATTTAACGCAATATTCGAAATATTCGAAACGCTTGGGGAAGACGCTGCTCAAACGGAGCGTCCGGCTAACCGGCGCCTGCACTCTTACAAACCAAATCATTTGAATGGTCGGAGCGGCGGGATTCGAACCCACGACCCCTAGTCCCCCAGACTAGTGCGCTAACCGGGCTGCGCTACGCTCCGACTGAGGGAGCTTATAGAGACGCTGCCCCTGCTTCGCAACCACGCGCGGGGCTGTTTTCCGAGCCTTTGCTGCCGTTTTATGCGGCTGGCCTTAGCCGCTCACGCCAGAGGCGCTGTCGGCGCGGATCATGCCCAAGAGCCGACGGCATTCGACGAGTTCAGCGAGAGCGCTTTCGAGGGCAACGCGGCTTTCAGGGCCAAGTCCAGCGGGCCCCTCGGCAAAATCCTCGAAAAGGGGAAGGCTCGACAACCCGCGCGGATTGCGTTGGCGCTGCGGCGGCAAAGGCGCGGGCACCGCGTCCGTTTCCGCTTCAAGCACGTCGTCCGGTTCGGCCGCCATCACGGGCGGCGCTTTTGCCGGAGGCGTCTGAGGTGCTGGCGCAACGACCATGCCCGTGCGTCCGACGGCCTGCACGGCCTTAGGACCATCCTCCTTCAGGATGCGTTGCACGCCCTTGATCGTATAGCCTTCGCTATAAAGGAGATGGCGGATGCCTTTGAGCAGATCGACATCGTCGGGGCGGTAATAGCGTCGTCCACCGCCGCGCTTGAGCGGCCTAATCTGCCCGAACCGTGTTTCCCAAAACCGCAGGACGTGTTGCGGAATATCGAGGTCCTCGGCGACTTCGCTGATCGTTCTGAAGGCGTCGGGGCTCTTGTCCATCACGCTTACTCCGGCTCACGCCGGCGCAGGATCATTCGTCCTCGTCGGCAATGTCGATCCCGTTGATGCGCGCTTTGAGAATGTTCGACGGCTTGAAAACCATCACGCGCCGCGGCTCGATCGGGACTTCGATGCCGGTCTTCGGATTCCGCCCGATTCGTTGTCCCTTGTCACGGACAACGAATGAACCGAACGAAGAGAGCTTCACAGTCTGGCCCTGCGCGATGCAATCTGAAATCTCACGGAGCACGAGTTCCACAAGAGATGCCGACTCTGTCCGGGACAGTCCGATCTTCTGATACACCGCTTCGCTCAATTCGGCGCGCGTAATTGTCTTCTGCGCCATACTCCCTCCGAACCGATTTCCTGTAAAAGAACAAATGCTTGGACGCATCACAATGGACGGACGGGCACGCTAGTGCAAGCCGTCCGGTGCTGCAAGAGGCAAATATTGCTACCAGCGGATGAGTGCTGAACCCCAAGTAAACCCGCCACCCATCGCTTCGATCAACACGAGTTGACCTTTCTGGATGCGGCCATCGCCGACGGCGGTTGCAAGCGCGAGCGGAATAGATGCAGCCGATGTGTTGCCATGGCGGTCGACGGTGAGCACGACTTTTTCCGTGCCAATCCCGAGCTTTTTTGCGGTCGCGTCGATGATACGGCGATTGGCCTGATGCGGCACGAACCAATCCATATCGGCAGCAGTAAGGCCCGTTGCGCGGAAGGATTCCTCAATCGTTTCCGCTAAGAAGGTCACGGCATGACGAAATACTTCCTTGCCTTCCATCCGGAGATAGCCGGTCGTCATGGTGGCCGATGGGCCGCCATCAACAAAGAGCTTGTCCTTGTGACGGCCATCGGCGCGCAAATGGGACGTCAACACGCCGCGATCGGTGAGGCCGCCATGCCCTTCCTGCGCTTCTAAAATGACAGCGCCCGCGCCATCGCCGAACAACACGCAGGTGGTGCGATCATTCCAATCCAGAATGCGTGAGAAGGTTTCCGCACCGATGACAAGGGCGCGCTGGTGGGAACCCGATTGCAAAAACTTGTCGGCGATTGCGACGGCATAAACGAAGCCCGAGCACACAGCCTGTACGTCAAAAGCCGCGCCCTGCGTGATGCCCAGCGCCGCCTGGACTTGGGTAGCCGTCGCGGGGAAAGTAAGATCGGGCGTCGCGGTTGCCAAAACAATTAGATCGATATCGCTCGCCTTGAGCCCAGCATGCGAGAGAGCGTCCTGCGCTGCGAGCGTTGCGAGCGAGGCGGTCGTTTCGCCCTCCCCGGCAATGTGGCGCTGGCGGATGCCGGTGCGCTCGATAATCCACTCGTCGGAAGTGTCAATCTTTGCGGCGAGTTCTGCATTGGTCACGACGCGTTTAGGGAGCGCATGGCCGATCCCGGCCACAGTCGAACGGCGGATCGTCATGCGAGGGGCTCTCCCTTAGGGTCGGCCGCGCCATCCGATTTCGCGCGTTGGCCGAAGCTCTCATTGAGGCTCGTGCGGATCTTCGCCATCAAATCATGGCGAACCATGTCATAGCCGAGATTGACGGCTGCGGAGAAGCCCGTTGCGTCGGTGCCGCCATGACTCTTGATCACAACGCCATCGAGGCCGAGGAAAACCCCGCCATTGACCTTGCGCGGGTCGAGCCGCTCCTTCAATTCAGCGAAGGCAGATTTGGCGAGCAGATAGCCAAGTTTCGAGAGTAGCGTCCGGCCCATAGCGGCTTTCAGATAGGTGCCGATTTGTTTGGCGGTCCCTTCGGCTGTCTTCAGCGCAATATTGCCGGCAAAGCCTTCGGTTACCACGACATCGACCGTCCCGCGACCGATATCGTCGCCCTCGACGAAGCCGGCATAGGTCATGCCCGGCCATTCGGTCTCGCGGAGAATCTTGGCGGCGAGCTTCACTTCCTCGACGCCCTTCATCTCCTCAACGCCAACATTGAGCAGGCCGACGGTCGGCTTGGCGATGTCGAACATGATCTGCGCCATGGCCGATCCCATAATGGCAAGATCGACAAGCTGGCGTGCATCGGCCCCAATCGTGGCGCCCACATCGAGCACAATACTCTCGCCTTTGATGGTCGGCCAAATCGCGGCAATGGCAGGCCGATCGATATTAGCCATGGTCCGCAGGCAGAACAGCGCCATGGCCATCAGCGCGCCGGTGTTGCCTGCCGATACGGCCACATCCGCCTCGCCTTGCTTGACGCTGTCGATGGCGCGCCACATCGAAGATTTGCCGCGGCCATACCGCAGCGCCTGACTTGGCTTGTCGTCCATTTTGATGGCGACA